>JAACFL010000149.1 GCA_009937385.1 Gammaproteobacteria bacterium
CCGACCTCGGTCGAGCCGGTGAACGAGAGCTTGCGTACCGTCGGGCTGCCGGTCAGCACACCGCCGACCTCGCCGGAGCGGCGCGAGGTGATGACGTTCAGCACCCCGGGTGGGAAGCCGGCCTCCTCGGCCAGCGCCGCCAACGCCAGTGCCGAGAGTGGCGTCAGCGCCGCCGGTTTGATCACCACCGGGCAGCCGGCGGCCAGCGCCGGCGCACACTTGCGGGTGATCATCGCGATCGGGAAGTTCCACGGGGTGATCGCCGCGACCACGCCGATCGGCTGCCTGATGACCACGATGCGCTTGTCGCCGGCATGCGCCGGGATGGTGTCGCCGTAGACGCGCTTGGCCTCCTCGGCGAACCACTCGACGAACGACGCGCCATAGACCACTTCGCCTCGCGCCTCGGCCAGCGGCTTGCCCTGCTCGCTGGTCATCAGCCGGGCGAGATCCTCCTGGTGCGCGAGCTGCAGGTCGAACCAGCGGCGCAGGATTGCGGCGCGCTCCTTGGCCGTCTTCGCACGCCACGCAGGCCAGGCGGCCTCGGCGGCGGCCACCGCACGCTCGGTCTCGGCCGCGCCCAGGTCGGGCACTTCGGTCAGGAGTGCGCCGTTCGCCGGGTCGGTGACCGGGAACCTGGCACCGTCGTCGGCACCAACCCAGGCACCGTCGATGAACGCGTCACTGCGCAACAGGGAATTGGTTTCGTTCATGCTCTTCTGCTCCTCGGGTGAATGCTCCTGAACGAGCAAGGCGAGGGATGAACCTCGCCTTGCGTCGTGTTCAGGAAGCCCCTAGAACGGGATGTCGTCGTCGGGCTCGTCGAGGCCACCGCCGCGACTCTCGCCACGACCGCCTCCGCCACCCCCACCGCGTTCCTCGCCACCGAAGCTGCCGCGATCGCCTCCACCGAAGCCACCGCCGCCGCCTTCACCGCGGCTATCGAGCATCTGCATCTCGTTGGCGACGATCTCGGTGGTGTAGCGGTCGTTGCCGTCGCGGTCTTGCCACTTACGGGTGCGGATGGCGCCCTCGACATAGACCTTGGAGCCCTTCTTGAGGTACTCGCCGGCGATCTCGCCAAGGCGGCCGAACATCACCACGCGGTGCCACTCGGTCTGTTCGCGGTTCTCACCAGACTGCTTGTCGCGCCACTGGTCCGTGGTCGCCAGCCGCAGGTTGGCCACCGCCCCACCGCTGGTCGTGTAACGCACTTCTGGATCGGCCCCCAGGTTGCCGATCAGGATCACTTTGTTGACGCCTCTGGCCATCGTTCCTCCCGTTGGTTTTTGTCGCGAGCCACCTCCCTGCGGCCCGCAGCAGAGTCTACGCGCTGGTCGTTGAAAATTCACGCAGCGCGGCTTCGTCGAGCCTCGCCTCCTCGACACGCAGGTAGGCGACACCCTCCTCGGCGACCACGACCGCTTCGACCACCCCGCTGACCGCGCCGATCCGCCGTGCCAACTCACGCGCCTGCAGTGGTGTCAGCTCACCGACCATCAGCATACGACTCGCCAGCTCACGTGGTGGGCGCATCGGTGCGGCGAGCAGCAGCCAGACGACCGCCAGGCCGGCGCAGAACAGGAACACCGCGCCCGGCCCGAACGCACCGTGCACCAAGCCGCCACCAAGACCGCCCAGGAACGCACCGAGAAACTGCGCCGAGGAGTAGACGCCCATCGCGGCACCCTTGCGCTCGCCGTGCACGGTCTTGGAGACCAGCGACGGCAGGCTCGCCTCGAGCAGGTTGAAGGCGGTGAACATCAACACCAGCGCCATCACCAGGCCAGCGAACGAGCCCCCGGCCCCGTACAGCCCGAGTTGGCCGACGGCGAGCAACACGATGGCGGCGAGGAACACCGGCCGGTGCTTGCGATGGCGCTCGGCGTAAATCACCAGCGGCACCATGCCAGCCAGCGACAGCAGCAGCACCGGCAGGTAGACCTGCCAGTGACGCGCGGCGTCGAATCCGGCGGCGTCACGCAGGACCAGCGGGAAGACCACGAACGTGGCGGTCAGGATCGCGTGCAGCACCAGGATGCCGGCATCGAGGCGCAGCAGTTCCGGGTCGCGCAGCACCGGCGCGAAGCGGCCCGACAGCGGTCCGTCTCCGGATGGCAGGCTGACGGTGGGCGTAGGAACGGCGAACGTGACCACCGCCATCCCGGCCAGCGCCAGCCCGGCGGTCAGCATGAAGATCCCGGGCACGCCGATCCAGCGGTCCAGCAGCGGGCCCAGCACCAACGCCAGCGCGAAGGCGACGCCGATGCTGGCACCGATCGAGGCCATCATGCGCGTGCGCACGCTCTCGCGGGTCAGGTCGGCGGCCAGCGCGAGCACCGCCGCGGCGATCGCACCGCTGCCCTGCAGCGCGCGACCGAGGATCACCGTCGTGACGTCGTCGGCCAGGGCGGCGATGACGCTGCCGAGGGCAAAGAGCAGCAGGCCGAAGACGATCACCGGCTTGCGCCCGAAGCGATCCGACGCGAGGCCGAAGGGAATCTGCAGCAGGGCCTGCGTCAGGCCGTAGGCGCTGATCGCGAGGCCGACCGCGACTGGGGTCACACCCTCGAGTCGCTCGGCGTACAGAGCGAACACGGGCAGGATCATGAACAGGCCGAGCATGCGCAGCGCGTAGATCGACGCGAGCGCGGCTGCCGCGCGGCGCTCGCCGGGCGTCATGCGGGTCGGCTCCAGCGCGGGGATTCCGGACAATGGAAAGTTCTTTGCGTGGTCCTTCGCGGAGGCCGTATAGTAGCAGGTTGATTCCGGCTTGCGATAAGTCACAAATGGATACCATCCGGATCCGCGGCGCGCGGACGCACAACCTGCAGGACCTCGACCTCGAGCTGCCACGCAACCGGCTGATCGTGGTTACCGGGCTGTCCGGTTCCGGCAAGTCCTCGCTCGCCTTCGACACCATCTACGCCGAAGGGCAGCGTCGCTACGTCGAGTCGCTGTCGGCCTACGCGCGCCAGTTCCTGTCGATGATGGAGAAGCCGGACGTCGATCACATCGAGGGGCTGTCGCCGGCGATCTCGATCGAGCAGAAGGCGACCTCGCACAACCCGCGCTCGACGGTCGGGACCATCACCGAGATCCACGACTACCTGCGCCTGCTCTACGCCCGGGTCGGGACCCCGAGATGCCCGACCCACGGCACGCGCCTCGACGCCCAGACCGTCAGCCAGATGGTCGACCAGGTGCTGGGCCTGCCCGAGGGCACCCGACTGATGCTGCTCGCGCCGGTGGTCGACGGACGCAAGGGCGAGCACTACCAGCTGCTGAGCGGGCTGCGTGCCCAGGGCTTCGTGCGTGCACGAATCGACGGCGAGGTGATCGAGCTCGACACCATCCCGGAACTCGAGCTGCACAAGCAGCACACCATCGAGGTGGTGGTCGACCGGTTCCGGGTGCGCGGCGACCTGGCCCTGCGCCTCGCGGAGTCGTTTGAGACCGCGCTGCGCCTCGCCGACGGTGTCGCACGGGTCACCGGCCTCGACGACGACGGCCCGGAGCTGCTCTTCTCGGCACGCTTCGCCTGCCCGCAATGCGGCTACAGCGTCGGCGAACTCGAGCCGAGGCTGTTCTCGTTCAACAACCCACACGGCGCCTGCCCGGCCTGCGACGGTCTCGGCGTACGCCAGTTCTTCGACCCCGACCGGGTGGTCGCGCACCCCGAGGCGAGCCTCGCGGCCGGCGCGGTGCGAGGCTGGGACCGGCGCAATGCCTACTACTTCGCGCTGATCAGTGCGCTGGCGAGCCATTACGGCTTCGACCTCGAAACGCCGTGGCGCGAACTTCCCGAGTCGACCCGCAAGGCGCTGCTTTTCGGCAGCGAGGACGAGCAGATCGAGTTCCGTTACCTCGGCGAGCGCGGTCGCGCGGTGACCCGCCGCCACCCGTTCGAGGGCATCGTGCCGAACATGGAGCGGCGCTACCGCGAGACCGACTCCAACGTCGTGCGCGAGGAGCTGGCCCGCTACCTGAACCATCGCCCGTGCCCAGACTGTGGCGGTACGCGCCTCGGCGTGGCGGCGCGCCACGTGGAGGTCGCGGACATGACGCTGCCGTCGGTCGCCGCGTTGTCGATCCGCGACGCCCATAGCCACTTCGACACCCTGGAGCTTGAAGGCCACCGCGCCACCATCGCAGATAAGATCGTCGCAGAAATCGGCGAGCGGCTGCGTTTCCTGGTCAACGTGGGCCTCGACTACCTGACCCTCGAACGCAGCGCCGAGACCCTCTCCGGTGGCGAGGCGCAACGCATCCGCCTGGCCAGCCAGATCGGCGCCGGGCTGGTCGGGGTCATGTACGTGCTCGACGAACCGTCGATCGGCCTGCACCAGCGTGATAACCAGCGCCTGCTCGGTACGCTGATGCGGCTGCGCGACCTCGGCAATACGGTGATCGTCGTCGAGCACGATGAGGAGGCGATCCGCGCTGCCGATCACGTCGTCGACATGGGTCCCGGCGCCGGCATCCACGGCGGGCACGTGGTCGCCGCCGGTATCCCCGACACGATCGCCGCGCATCCCGATTCACTGACCGGCGCCTACCTTGCCGGTCGCGAGGCGATCGAGCTGCCCGCAGAGCGCACACCACCCGACCCACAGCGTCTTCTGCACGTGCGTGGCGCACGTGGCAACAACCTCAAGGGCGTCGACCTGGCGCTGCCGGCGGGGCTGTTCAGCTGCGTGACCGGCGTCTCCGGATCGGGCAAGTCCACCCTGATCAACGACACCCTCTACCGCCAGGCGGCACGCGTGCTCAACGGCGCCGCCGGTGACGATCCGGCACCCCACGACGCCATCGAGGGCCTGGAACTCTTCGACAAGGTGGTCGACATCGACCAGAGCCCGATCGGGCGCACGCCGCGGTCCAACCCGGCCACCTACACCGGGCTGTTCACGCCCATACGCGAGCTGTTCGCGGGCACCGCCGAATCGCGCTCACGCGGCTACACGCCGGGGCGCTTCAGCTTCAACGTCAAGGGTGGGCGCTGCGAGGCGTGCCAGGGTGACGGCCTGATCAAGGTCGAGATGCACTTCCTGCCGGACATCTACGTGCCCTGCGACACCTGCCATGGCAAGCGCTACAACCGCGAGACGCTCGACATCCATTACAAGGGCAAGACCATCCACGAGGTGCTCACGATGACCGTCGAGGAGGCGCGCGGGTTCTTCGACCCGGTGCCGCCGATCGCGCGCAAGCTGCAGACCCTGCTCGACGTCGGTCTCGGCTACATCACTATCGGCCAGAGCGCGACCACCCTGTCCGGTGGCGAGGCGCAACGCGTCAAGCTGGCGCGGGAACTCTCCAAGCGCGATACCGGCAGCACGCTCTACGTGCTCGACGAGCCGACCACCGGCCTGCACTTCCACGACATCCGACAGCTGCTCGGCGTGCTGCACCGGCTGCGCGACCACGGCAACACCGTGGTCGTGATCGAGCACAACCTGGATGTGATCAAGACCGCCGACTGGATCGTCGACCTCGGGCCCGAAGGGGGTGATGGCGGCGGCGAGATCCTCGCCTCGGGCACCCCGGAGCAGATCGCGTCGGTAGACGCATCGCACACCGGGCGCTTCCTCGCGCCGCTGCTCGAGAGAGGGCGGGACGCGGCCGAGAAGAAGGCCAGCTAGAGAGAGCAGTTCGGGATCGTGGCCTGGGGGCCGCTCCTACAGCTCCATGGGGCTTCGGCTTCTGATGCCGCGTCTGTAGGAGCGCCGGCCACGGCACGATCCAACGCGCCTGTTTCGCAGCCTGGGTTCGCCCCAAGCCAACCGACGCCCGCCACAACCCATCACCTTCGCTCTGGTCGGAACGACCGCGGTCCTTCCCAGGCAGGGCACAAAGACACAAAGAAAAACCCCCGCAAGCGCTAGCTTGCGGGGGTTTT
>JAACFL010000150.1 GCA_009937385.1 Gammaproteobacteria bacterium
TTCGAGCTCGCGGTCGCCGCGGCGATCAGCCTGTTCGGCTTCGACTCGGGCGCCGCGCTCGCGACCGTGGTCGGCGTGCTGGTCGAGGTGCCGGTGATGCTCTCGGTGGTGAAGATCGTCAACCGCAGTAAGGGGTGGTACGAACGGGGCGCGGGCGCCCCGGCCTGACCCCGAAAGCACGCGGGTTCATCCGCGCCACGGCTTGCCGCCGTCAACAAACGCCTGCCAGAGCGCGGCGAACGTATCACGCAGCGCGAAAACCTCGTGGCCGCGCCAGCCGACGAGTCCACCTGCGTACAACAGCAGCTCCCTGTTCTTGCGCCGGCCGAGGATGCGCTTGACCAATCCTTCGGTAACCGCGATGTCGTGCATCACGCCGAGCAGGTCCTGCAGCTCCTTGAGATGTTTGATGAACGGTCCCATGCCGTCGAACAGCCCACGGAAGAACTCGACCAGGTAACGCAGCTTCTTGCACTCGATACGCAGGCGATGCATCGCGACCGCGTCGTCGGGATCCGCAGCTTCTCCTGCGCCGAGCACCCTGGCCTCCTGTGCATCGAGGAGTTCCGTGGCGAAGGCCTCGACCGGCATCGCGAGGCGTGCGGTGCGCTTGTCCCCGACGGCCTCTTCCCAACCATGAGCGGCACACCAGACAGGAAAGTCGGCCTGAAACCGCGCATAGGAACCGCCATCCAACATGCGCCGCACATCGCGGTAGGCCCGTGTGCGCGCCACCGTAACTGCGGTGAGAAACCGTTCGTGGCCCGACAGTGGAAAGCTCTCACCGTAGGGCTCCAGGACCTCACTGACGAGAACGTCCAGATCGCGCGCTGGACCAAGGGCACCACCGAGCTCACGCATGGCGCGACTCCAGCGCCGCACGCTCCTGCGACCTACAGCGGGACGAAAGGTGGTGCAGGCCGAGCGCATGCGCCGGAACGCGACGCGCACCTGGTGCACGCCTTCGATCTCCTCCCAGTCGCGTGCAGCCCCCTCCCATGCGCCGAGGCGACCGAAATTGTGCGTGAGGATCGTCGCGAAGGCCTCACTGACACTCTGGCTGCGGCAGACCGGCTCGTCGGGCCAGTGCGGCGTCCCCATCGTTGCACCTCCGTTGTACTGCCCTGGGATCGCCCTGATAGCGACGCAAAAAACAAGGCTCACTCCTATACTTCTGTGTAGACGATTTGTGTCAACCTGTCCGCGACGAGGGCCCCATGGACGATGCCCCGCTTCCGGAACCCGGTTCGCTGATCAACCGCGAACGCTCCTGGCTCGACTTCGCGTGCCGCGTCGTCACGCTTGCCGAGGATCCCGATCTCCCACTGATGGAACGGGTCAAGTTCGCCGGCATCATGGGCATGATCTACGACGAGTTCGCGATGAAGCGGATCGGTGGCCTGCGCCAGCGCCTTGCCCGCGGCGACGCTGGTCTTTCACCCGACGGCCTCACGGCGGAGGCCCAACTCACGGCGTGCCGCGATGAGCTCGCCCGGCACGAGGCGCGGCTCGGCAGGCTGGTTGTCGAGATCCTGCTTCCCGAACTCGCGACGACTGGAACACCACTGCTCACTTTCGAGGAACTCGAAGCCGGGCAGAGAGACGCCTTGCGCCGTCGTTTTCGCGACACCATCGAGCCGACCCTGACGCCGCTCGCGGTCGACATCAGCCACCCGTTTCCGTTCATCAGCAACCTCGGCTTGAACCTCGCGCTCGAGGTCACCGACCGTGGACAACGGCAGAGGTTCGTGCGGCTGAAGGTGCCGATCAAGGGGCAGCGCTGGATTCCACTGCCCGAGGCCGATGGCTGCGTGGCCCTCGAGGACGTCATCCTCAACTGCCTCGACCTGATGTTCCCCGCGGCGGTCTCGATCGAAGGGTATCCGTTCCGGGTGATTCGTGGCGCCAAGGACAGCCCCTGGGACCAGGGCGACCCGGGCCCTGATGCCTCGCCCGGGCAACTGCTCGCGATGGTGGCCTGGGAGCTCGAAGCGCGCCGCTTCGCTGGTGTGGTGCGGTTGCAGGTTGGCAGCTCGATGCCGGAACGCATGCGCACCTGGCTCGCCGCGCACCTCGAGGTCGACATGCTCGACGTGGGCACGATCGAGGGGCCGCTGGCAGTGGGGGACCTGACCTCGTTTCCCGGTCCCCAGGACGCGATCCACCACGACGTGCCCTATACGCCAGCCCTGCATCCGCGCTTTCGTGACCTGAGTGCCAAACAACCGGAACGCGTCTTCGCCGAAATCCGGCGTGGCGACATCCTCGTCCACCATCCCTACCAGAGCTTCGATCGTTCGGTGCTGCTGTTCCTCGATGCCGCTTCTCGCGATCCGACAGTGCTTGCGATCAAGCTGACCATCTACCGCATCTCGGCTCGCGCCCCGGTGATCGAGAAGCTCCTCGAGGCGGTGCGTGCCGGGAAACAGGTGGCGGTGTTGGTCGAGATCACCGCCCGCTTCGACGAGGAGCCGAACATGCGCTGGGCGCACCTTCTCGAGCGTGAGGGGGTGCACGTGATCTACGGGATGGAGCAGCTCAAGACCCACGCCAAGCTGGCGATGGTCGTGCGGCACGAGAACAGCGGCATTCGTCGCTACTGCCACCTCGGCACTGGCAACTACCATGACGGCACGGCTCGGCTCTACGAGGACCTCGGGCTGTTCACCGCGAACAGCGAGTTGGGCGAGGACGTCGCTGCGCTGTTCAACGAACTGACCGGCGCGACGCCGTACGACCGCTACCGACACCTGCTGGTCGCGCCGCGCTACCTGCGCCCTCGCTTCACCGAACTGATCCGTCGCGAGGCCGAACACGCCCGCGCCGGGAGGCCCAGCGGTATCCGCGCCAAGATGAACCAGCTGCAGGACCCGGCGCTGATCGGCGAACTCTACGCCGCGAGCCAGGCGGGCGTGCCGATCGAGCTCAACGTGCGTGGTCTGAACTGCCTGCGCGCCGGGGTACCGGGGCTCAGCGACACCATCCGGGTCCTCTCGGTGGTCGGGCGCTTCCTCGAGCACAGCCGCGTCTACCGCTTCGAGAACGGTGGACAACCCGAGCACTTCCTCGGCTCGGCCGACTGGATGAAGCGCAATCTCGACCGGCGCGTCGAGCAGATCGTGCCGGTCCTCGACCATGGCGTCGCCCGGGAGATCGACGCCATCCTCGCCAGCTACGGCGAGGACAACGCCAGTGCCTGGGACATGCAATCGGACGGCAGCTACGTGAGACGCAGGCCTGCCCCTGGCGAACCCTCCAGGAGGGTGCAGGAAATGCTCATGGAACGAGCCGCGGCGGGTTCACCCAGCACTGTCCCGACGGCCGTGCGCGGTGTTCAATCGCCTACGACCGTCGCTTCCTAGCATCCTCAGCTGACTTTTCCGGCAAGGCTCACCACGGTGTCGTCATCGACATGCCGCACGTCCTCGCCGGTGGCGAGGTAGACGAGGTGGCCGGCGATGTTCTTGGCGTGTCAGCCGATCCGTTCCAGGGCCCGCAGTGCAAGGGTTATCTGGATGGTGTGGCCCGATGTGACACGGATATGTGGTTCAAATGACAAATTCGTTACATCGCAATCACGCCATCGGAGGGATCTGGAACCGTCGATCCACCCTATTCTGTTAGTTTGCTAACTGTTGCGAGTCGAACATTTATCCCCTACCCTCGGATGGCGCATCCCGCTGCCCAGACAGCATCCGCCGTGACCGCCCTACCGGTCGCGCCGTGACCCAGGGAGCACGAGGAGGAGAGATGGACAACGGCACCCCGCCCGGGAACGCCTTCACGACCCTGCTCGCGCGCGCCGCCGAGCCGGACGGCGTCGACGCGACGGCATTGCGCTACCACGACACCTCGGTCAGCTATCGCGATCTCGCGGAGCGTGCCGCCCGCGCCGGCGCGGGCCTAGCACGGCTTGGCGTGCAGCCCGAGAACCGCGTGCTGTTCCTGATGAAGGACAGCCCGGCGATGGTCGCGGCCTGGCTCGGCACGCTGCACATCGGCGCGGTCGCGGTCGCCTACAACATCCGTGCGAGTGCGGCCGAGATCCGCCATGCCGTGACCGACAGCCGCTGCCGAGCGTTGGTCGTCGATGCCGACTACCTGCCGCTGGTTCGCGAGGCACTCGACGGTCTCGAGTACATGCCGGCCCTGGTCAGCGATGCCGGGGACGTCGACGTGGTGCCGCTCGGACGGCTGGAAGCCAGCGACCTCGAGCCGGAGACGCCGTTCCCGGTGCGCCCGGACGACATGGCGTTCTGGATCTACACCTCGGGCACCACCGGCAAGCCCAAGGCGGTGGTCCACCTGCACAAGGACATCACGATCGCCGCCGACTACATGCGCGGCTACATGGAGGTCGGATCGGACGACGTGATCTTCTCGACCTCGAAGCTGTTCTTCGCCTACGCGCTGGGCCACTCACTGCTTGGCGGTCTGAGCGCCGGCGCGACGGTGGTGATCGACGACCAGTGGCCCGACCCGCAGACGATCCTCGCGCTGGTCGAGAAACACCGGCCGACGGTCTTCTACTCGGTGCCGACGCTCTACCGCAACCTGCTGCACGACGGCGCCGCATCCCAGCCGGCATTCTCCTGCGTGCGTCGCTTCTGCTCGGCCGGCGAGAAGCTGCCGGTGCCGCTGTTCGAGGGCTGGCTGGAGGCGACGGGCAAGCCGATTCTGGAAGGCATCGGCACCTCGGAGTCGATCTTCTTCTTCCTCGGCAACCGGCCCGAGGCGGTCTGCCCGGGCAGCAGTGGCAAGCCGCTGCCGTGGTCCGAACTGCGTCTGACCGGCGACGACGGTGAGACCATCGAGGCGCCCGATTTCCCCGGCAGCCTCTGGGTGCGGATGCCCTCGGTCGGCGACCGCTACTGGAACCACCAGGCCAAGTCGCGCGCGACGTTCGTCGGCGAGTGGTACCGCACCGGCGACATCTACAGCGTCGACGCCGACGGCTTCTGGCACCACCAGGGTCGCGACGATGACATGCTCAAGATCTCCGGGCAGTGGGTCTACCCCACCGAGATCGAGGACGTGGCGATCGCGGTCGACGGCGTCGCCGAAACCGCGCTGGTCGGTGCCACGAACGCCGATGGCCTGGTTCGCCTGCACCTGTTCGTCGTCGCCCACGACGGCGTGGACCAGGACGCACTCGCCGAGACGATCAAGAGCACGGCCACCGAGCGACTGGCGATCTACAAGGTGCCGCGCAACATCCACTTCATCGATGCCATCCCGCGCACCGCCACCGGCAAGGCGCGTCGCTTCCTGCTGCGCCGGCAGGTCGAGGCAGTGGGCACGTGAGCCGCGCCCGACGCCAGGCACGCTGGGACGACGAGACATCGGGCCGCACCGACTTCGACCTGCTGCTCGGGCTGGTCGGTTTCCACCTGCGCTTCGCACAGAACGCGGTGGTCGATCATTTCCTCGAACACGTCGGCGACGGCAGCGTCACCCCGATCCAGTTCTCGACACTGACCCTGATCGACGTCAACCCGGGGCTCAGCCAGACCGTGCTGTCGCGTGCGGTGGGCATCGAGCGCTCGAGCACGGTCACGGTCATCGACGGCCTCGAGAAGCGCGGCCTGGTCGAGCGCCGGCGACCGGACCGTCGCTCCCACGCGCTCTACCTGACCGCGGCCGGCAAGCGGCTGCTGACTCGGCTCAAGCCGCAGGTTCGCGCGCATGACGCGGCGATCGCGACGTCGCTGAGCGACAAGGAGAAACGCCTGCTGGTCGCGATGCTCGATCGGTTAGCGACCGAGCGCACCTAGCACTGAAGTTGACCGGCAGCACGGCGACCAATCACCGCCGTAGGTTCCAGATGGTCAATTCAGGGGCTTGGAACTATAACTGGGGAGCACACCCG
>JAACFL010000151.1 GCA_009937385.1 Gammaproteobacteria bacterium
GACCTCGAGACCATCCGCCTGGCGTTGACCGCGGCGGAGACTGGCCACCTGGTGTTCGGCACGCTGCACACGGTGTCGGCGGCCAAGACCATCGACCGCATCATCGACGTGTTCCCGGCGGCCGAGAAGGACATGGTCCGCTCGATGCTCTCCGAGGCGCTGCGCGCGGTCATCTCGCAGACGCTGATGAAGAAGATCGGCGGCGGGCGCATCGCGGCGCACGAGATCATGATGGGCACGCCGGCGATCCGTAACCTGATCCGCGAGAACAAGGTCGCGCAGATGTACTCGGCGATCCAGACCGGCACCTCAGTGGGCATGCAGACGCTGGAACAGTGCCTGGTCGACCTGGTGCGCAAGGGACTGGTCAGCATGCAGGATGCGCGCTCGAAGGCCAACGTCAAGGAGAGCATCCGCTAGTCGCGGACGCAGGGGAGCAAGGCCATGGATTTCGTCGATCTGCTCAAGATGTGTGTCGAACAGAAGGGTTCGGACATTTTCATCACCGCGGGTGCCGCGCCGTCGATCAAGATCAACGGCGTGATCAACCCGGTCACCGAGAAGCCGCTCAACCCGGAAGCCGCGCGCAAGGTCGTTTACGACATCATGAACGACAAGCAGCGCTCCGAGTTCGAGCAGAGCAGCGAGTGCAACTTTGCGATCAGCGCCGCGGGCGTCGGGCGCTTCCGCGTCAACGTCTTCGTCCAGCGCAGCAACGTCGGCATGGTCCTGCGTCGCATCGAGACCTCGATCCCCACCTTCGAGGACCTGAAGCTGCCGCCGATCCTCAAGGATCTGGCCATGACCAAGCGCGGCATGGTGCTGTTCGTCGGCGGCACCGGCACCGGCAAGTCGACCTCGCTGGCGTCGATGATCGGCTACCGCAACCGCACCTCGAAGGGCCACATCATCACCATCGAGGACCCGATCGAGTACGTGCACCAGCATGACGGCTGCATCGTCACCCAGCGCGAGGTGGGCGTCGACACCGTCTCCTACGACGTGGCCTTGAAGAACACGCTGCGCCAGGCGCCGGACGTGATCCTGATCGGCGAGATCCGCCACCAGGAGACGATGGATTACGCCATCGCGTTCTCCGAGACCGGCCACCTGGTGCTGGCGACCCTGCACGCCAACAACGCCAACCAGGCGATGGACCGCATCATCAACTTCTTCCCCGAGGAGCGGCGTGGTCAGCTGTTCATGGACCTGTCGCTGAACCTCAAGGCGGTGGTCGCGCAGCTGCTGATCCCGCGCAAGGACGGCAAGGGTCGGCGCGCGGCGATCGAGGTGCTGATCAACACCCCGCTGATGGCTGACCTGATCGGCAAGGGCGAGGTGCACGAGATCAAGGCGCTGATGAAGGAGTCGACCGAGCACGGCATGCAGACCTTCGACCAGGCGCTGTTCCGGCTCTACAAGGAGGGCGAGATCACCCGCGACGACGCCCTGCTCTACGCCGATTCGGCGAACGAGGTGCGCCTGATGATCAAGCTCGACGAGTCGGAAGGCGATCCGCGCAAGTTCGTCGAGGGCTTCGACGGCCTCACGATCGAGGACCAGGACGACGAGTCGTTCTTCCGCGAGTAGCCGACGCCCGCGCTAGGCAGGTGCGCGGAACGCGGCGACGCTCTCCGCCGTGAACACCGGGCCGTCGACGCAGACCCGTTTCATCGCCGGTCCCTCCGGCGTGATGATCTCGACCACGCAGCCGGCGCAGCCGCCGACTGCGCAGGCCATGTACTCCTCCAGCGACAGCTGTCCCGGCAGCCCGTAGTCGCGCGCCAGCGCGGCCGCGGCGGCGAGCATCGGCTCGGGGCCGCAGGCGAACAGCGTCACCTCGGCTCGGGCCGTTTCGTCGAGGGCGTCGAGCCAGATGCGGGCGAGGTCTGTGACGTAGCCATCGTGGCAGCCGGGGTAGCCCTGCAGGCTGGCCAGGCGGCTGGGTACACCCCAATCCTCGAGTTGCGGCATGCAGGCGATCACCCCGTCAGGCAGCTGGGGAAGCAGGATGGTCGACGGCCGCGTCGGGAACGGGAACGGCACCTCGGAGCCGAGGAATGCGATCGGGTGGAAGCCCTCCTGGCGACGCAGCTGATCGGCGAGGAAGACCATCGGTGGCAGACCGACGCCACCGCCGAGCAGCAGCGCTCGTGGCCGCCCCGGATCGGGACTGAAGGGGGTGCCGATCGGGGCCATCAGGTCGAGGGTCTCCCCGACCCGGCGCTCGGCCAGCAGGCGCGTTCCCTCGCCGACCGCCTTGTAGAGGATCTCCAGCCAGCCGGCCTCGGCGTCGGCACGCATCAGCGACAGCGGCCGGCGCATCGGCAGCGACGCTGCGCAGCGCACGTGCGCGAAGCTTCCGGCGCGCGCGGTGCGTGCGGCACGCGGGGCGTGCACGCGCAGCACGTACTGGTCGCCCGGATGCGCCTCGTGCGCGAGGATCTCGCCCTGCTCGACGAAGATGGTTCCACGGTGGTCGTGACGACCGGCCTCGTTCACCTCTTTTCATCCATGGCATGGACCAGTTCGCCGCCGAGTAGCGTGTGGGTGACGCGCGGGGCGAAGCCCCAGCCCGCGAATGGCGTGTTGCGTCCGCGGCTGCGCAGCCGGGCCGGGTCGAGATGCCATGGCCGGTCGGGGTCGAAGATGCAGACGTCTGCGGCGCGTCCGGGTTGCAGTGTGCCTGCTTCACTGCCGAGAACTGCGGCCGGGCCCGAGGTGAGCCGCGCGAGTGCGTCCGGCAGACCGACCAGGCCGTCGTCGACCAGGCGCAGGGTCAGTGGGAGCAGGGTCTCCAGCCCCGAGATGCCGGGTTCGGTCTCGGGCAGGGGTGCCAGCTTGGCCTCGGCCTCGTGCGGCTGGTGGTCGGAGCAGACCGCGTCGAGGGTGCCGTCGGCGACCGCCGCGCGCAGTGCATCGCGGTCACGCTGGGTGCGCAGTGGAGGCAGCACGTGAAACGCGCTGTCGAAATCGCTGACGTCGATCTCGGTCAGGTGCAGTTGGTGGGCGCAGACGTCGGCGGTGACCGGCAGGCCGTCGGCGCGCGCCGCGGCGACCAGCCCGACCCCGGCGGCGGTCGACAGGCGGCAGAAGTGGGCGCGAACCCCGGTATGGGCGATCAGCGCCAGGTCGCGCGCCACGGCGACGGTCTCGCTTACCTCGGGGATGCCCGTCATGCCGAGGCGCGCGCTCACCTGGCCCTCGTGAATGCACCCGGCACCGCGCAGCCACGGTTCGTCGGGATGCAGGAACACCGTCAGGTCGAAGGTCGCGGCATAGGCCATCGCATGGCGCAGCAGCTGGGTGTCGCGAATTGGCCACAGCAGGTTGGTGACGCCGACGCAGCCGGCCGCCTTCAGGGCGGCCATCTCGCTGAGCCGCTCGCCACCGAGACCCTGGGTCAATGCGCCGAGCGGGCGCACCCTGACCAGGCCGACCGCTTCGGCACGGTGGCTGATCAGGTCGACCACCGCGGGTGTGTCGATCACCGGATCGGTGTCCGGTGGGCAGCAGAGCGTGGTGATGCCGCTGGCAGCGGCGGCGGCGGCTTCGCTGGCGATCGAGGCCTTGTGTTCGAATCCGGGCTCGCGAAGGCTGGCGCTGAGATCGATCAACCCCGGGCAGACCACCTGTCCTGGCACTTCGAGTACCCGGTCGGCCGTGAACCCCTCGGGAGCGTTGTCGAGCGCAACGATGCGCCCGTCGGCGATGAACAGGTCGGTGACGCGGTCGATGCCGCCAGCCGGATCGATCACCCGTCCAGCGGTGATCCGCCAGCGGGTCATGCCGTCGCCTCCACGGCGTGTCCGGCCATGACCATCGAGATCACCGCCATGCGGATCGCGATGCCGTGGGTGACCTGTTGCAGGATCACCGAGCGTGGGCCGTCGGCGGTGCCCGAGTCGAGTTCGACCCCGCGATTGATCGGGCCGGGGTGCATGACGATGGCGTCGGGCCGCGCGCCGGTCAGGTGGGCCTCGGTCAGGCCGTAGCGCTGGAAGTACTCGTGCTTGCTCGGCAGCAGGCGCCCGTCCATGCGCTCGCGCTGCAGGCGCAGGGTGATGATGACGTCGGCGTCGCGCACCCCCGCGACGAGGTCATGGTGCACCTTGACCCCGAGCTGCTCGACGTGCGGCGGAAGCAGCGTCTGCGGCGCGATCACGCGCACCTCGCGCACCCCGAGGGTGTTCAGCGCATGGATCTGCGAGCGCGCCACGCGCGAGTGCAGGATGTCGCCGACGATCGCCACGGTCAGCGGCGTGAACTCGCCCTTGACCCGGCGGATCGTGAACATGTCGAGCATCGCCTGGGTCGGGTGGGCGTGGCAGCCGTCGCCGGCGTTGATCACGCCGACGTGTGGCGCCGCATGCCGGGCGACGAAGTGGGCGGCCCCGCTCTCGCCGTGCCGTACCACGAACATGTCGGCCTGCATCGCCTCGAGGTTGCGCAGGGTGTCGAGCAGCGACTCGCCCTTGGTCGTCGCCGAGGTGCTGACGTTGAGGTTCAGGACATCCGCCGAGAGACGCTTGGCAGCCAGCTCGAAGGTGGTGCGGGTGCGCGTGCTCGCCTCGAAGAAGAGGTTCACCACGGTCTTGCCACGCAGCAGCGGAACCTTCTTGACCGAGCGGTCGCCGACGCCGGCGAACGACTCCGCGGTGTCCATGATCTCGATGAGTTGCTGGCGTGAGAGCCCCTCGACGTCGAGGAAATGGCGCAACCGCCCGGCGGCGTCGACCTGCAGGCTTGCGCTCACTGCCCGCCCTCGCGTCCGGCGCCACGCTCGACGTAGGCCAGCGTGAGCGGTTCGGGTCCGCTCAGCTTGACGTGGCGCTCGGGCGGCAGCTCGAGGGTCGTGCCTGCCACGTCTGCGGCGATCGGCAGTTCACGGCCACCACGATCGATCAGCACCGCCAGCGCGACCGACGCCGGGCGGCCGTAGTCGAACAGCTCGTTGAGAGCCGCGCGGATGGTGCGCCCGGTGTAGAGCACGTCATCGACCAGCACCAGGTGGCGCGCTTCCACGTCGAACGGCAGCTGCGACGGGCGCACCTGGGGATGCATGCCGACGCGGGTGAAATCGTCGCGGTAGAAGGCGATGTCGAGCCGCCCGAGGGGCTCACGGAAGCCGAGGCGGGCGTGCAGCTGCTCGGCGACCCACGCGCCTCCGGTGTGGATGCCGACCATCAGTGGGTCGCTGCATCCGCTCTGGGCGAGCCAGCGCGCGAGCTCGTCGGCGAGCCGGTCGAGCAGAGCGCCGGCGTCGAGAGGCGCGCTCATCCGTCGCCGTCCCCGGAGAACCAGGTCTCCAGAATCAGCTGCGCGGCGACGCGGTCGATCTCGCCGCGGGCACGGTCGCGCGGCAGGCCGGCCTCGGCGAGCCGCTGCTCGGCATCGAAGGTGGTCAGCCGCTCATCGACACCGTACGTGGGCAGGCGATGTCGGGCGCGCAACTGGCGCAGGAAGCGGCTGGCACGTGCGGTCATCTCGCTGTCGCTGCCGTCCATGTTGCGCGGGATGCCGATGATCAGCGCGGCAGGGCGCCACTCCTCGACGAGCCGGTCGATCGCGGTCCAGTCGGGATTGCGTCCGTGGGCGTCGAGCGTGGTCAGTGGCGAGGCGGTGCCGGTCAGGGTCTGGCCGACCGCGACGCCGATGCGCTCGGTGCCGTAGTCGAAGCCGAGCACCGGGCCCTCCGGACGCTCGGCCACCGGGTTTCCGGCGACCGGACTGCTGCGTGGGGCATTCATGCGTGGCCGACTTCGTTGGAGAGGTTGAGCAGGTCGACCCCGACCAGGTGCGCGGCGGCCTCCCAGCGCTCCGCGAACGGCAGTTCG
>JAACFL010000152.1 GCA_009937385.1 Gammaproteobacteria bacterium
CGCATCACCGGCTGCAGCAGCGGCCGGGCACCGTCGGGACCCGGCACGTCGACGAGTTCGACGACGTCCTCGCGAGGCCCACCCGTCGCGTCGTCGAATCGCCAGACCTGTTTGCGCCCCGGCCAGGTCGCCTTGCCCGGCGAGGTCTTGCGACGCGCGATTCCGGCGTACTCCTGGAGCTTGTAGGCGCAGTCGAGGTAGGGCACGTCGTTGGAGGTGGTCACGTGGGTTCCGACCCCGAAGCCGTTGATCGGTGCCTCGCCGGCGACCAGCCGTGCGATCTTGTACTCATCGAGGTTGCCGCTGCAGAAGATCCCGGTTTCGACCAGGTCACCGGCATCGAGGATCGCGCGCACGCGCAGCGACGCCTCGTGCAGGTCGCCGCTGTCGATGCGCACCGCCTTGATGTGGATGCCGTGGCGGGCCAGCTCCGGCGCCAGCGCCACGACCTTGCGCGCGCCGGCCTCGCTGTCGAAGGTGTCGATCAGCAGCACGACGTTGTCGGGCTGGCTCAGCGCGAAATCGCGGAATGCGTCGCTCTCGTCGGCATGCGCCTGGACGAAGGAGTGGGCCATGGTGCCGTACACCGGGATGCCGAAGCGCTGCCCGGCCTCGACCGTGGCGCTGCCGGCGAATCCAGCGAGGTAGGTTGCGCGAGCGGCGAGCAGCGCGGCCTCGGCGCCGTGCGCGCGACGCATGCCGAAGTCCACCAGCTGGCGCCCCCCGGCGGTCAGCACGCAGCGCACCGCCTTGCTGGCGATCAGCGTCTCCAGGTGCAGCAGGTTGATCACCCGGCTCTCGACCAGCTGCGCCTCGGGCAGCGACGCGGTGACGCGCAGCAGCGGCTCGTTGGCGAAGCAGACGGTGCCCTCGGGCATGGCGTCGACGTCGCCACCGAAGTGGAATCCGGCCAGGGCGTCGATGAAGTCGTCATCGAAACGCCCGCTGTCGCGCAACCAGGCGAGATCGTCGGCGTCGAAACGCAGGGTTTCGAGGTACTCGAGCACCTGCTCGAGCCCCGCGGCGAGCAGGAAGCCGCGCTGGTCGGGCAGGTCGCGGACGAAGAACTCGAACACCGCGGTCTCCGCCATGCCCTGGCGATGGTAGGCCTGGAGCATGGTCAGCTGGTAGAGGTCGGTCAGCAGCGCGTCGCGACTCATCCGAGATCCTCCAGGAGGATCGGCACCGCGCCGGCGGCGGTCATGCGCGCGATCGCCGCGTCGCCGTCACCGGGCTGAACCTCGACCGCTCGGATCGCGTCGGCCAGCAGAAGCACCTCGAAGCCCTCGCGCAACGCGTCGAGCACGGTGTTGAGCACGCAGTAGTCGGTGGCGAGCCCGCCGATCAGCAGGCGGCTGACGCCCGCCGCGCGCAACTCCGCGGCGAGCTCGGTGTCCTCGAAACCCGAATAGCTGTCCTTTTCGGTGCCGATCGCCTTGGCGATCCGGCTCACCGCGTCGGGCAGTTCCAGGCCGGGCGCGAACTCGGCCCCCGGGGTCTCCTGCACGCAGTGGGGCGGCCACGAACCGCCCTGCGCCTGGAACGAACAGTGGTCGGCCGGGTGCCAGTCGCGCGTGGCGAAGATCGGCAACCCGGCGGTGGCAAAGCGTGCCAGGTAGCGGTTCAGCACCGGCACCACGGCATCGCCATCCGGCACGCCCAGGGCACCGCCGGGCAGGAAGTCGTTCTGCACGTCGACGACTAGCAGCGCGTCACCTGGCCAGGGCGTGGGTCGATTCGGATCGTGTGCCATCGTAATGCCCTCGTTGAGACGGTCCGGGGATCGGTTCTCCCATACCCAATGTAATGCACCGACCGGTTGCCGTCAGGCGCGGTACCGCGCCTACCGGGGCTGGTGTAAACTCGCCGCCCACATCGCACCCGCAGCCGAAAGCACCTGCCGACATGTTCGAGATCAACCCCGTCCTGCACCTGCTCGACGACCTCCGAGGGCGCGCCGAAGCCCTGAGGGGGTACCTTTGACTACGCGGAGAAGCACGAGCGCCTGACCGAGGTCGTCCGCGAGCTCGAGGTGCCCGACGTCTGGAACGATCCCGAGCGCGCGCAGGCACTCGGCCGCGAACGCTCAGCCCTGGAGAAGGTGGTCGAGGTGCTCGACGAGGTCGGCACCGGGCTCGACGAGGCGGCCGAGCTCCTCGAAATGGCGCGCGAGGAAGACGACGAGGCCACCATGACCGAGGTCGCCACGGACCTCGAGCGCATGGAGCAGCGCGTGGCCGAACTCGAGTTCCGCCGCATGTTCTCCGGCGAGACCGACGCCTGCAATGCGTTCATCGACATCCAGGCCGGATCCGGCGGCACCGAGGCGCAGGACTGGGCCGAGATGCTGCTGCGCATGTACCTGCGCTGGGGCGAGCGGCGCGGCTTCAAGACCGAGCTGATCGAGGTTTCCCCCGGCGAGGTGGCCGGCATCAAGAGCGCTACGGTCAAGGTCGACGGCGACCACGCGTTCGGCTGGTTACGCACCGAGACCGGCGTGCACCGCCTGGTGCGCAAGTCACCGTTCGACTCCGGCAACCGGCGCCACACCTCGTTCGCCTCGGTGTTCATCGCCCCGGAGCTCGACGACGACATCGAGGTCGACATCAACCCGGCTGACCTGCGCATCGACGTCTACCGCGCCAGTGGCGCCGGCGGCCAGCACGTCAACCGTACCGAGTCGGCGGTGCGCATCACCCACCTGCCGACCAACATCGTCGTGCAGTGCCAGAACGACCGCTCGCAGCACAAGAACAAGGCCACGGCGATGAAGCAGCTGCAGGCCAAGCTCTACGAGCTCGAGCAGCAGAAGCGCAACGCCGACCAGCAGGCGCTCGAGGAGAGCAAGGCGGACATCGGCTGGGGCAGCCAGATCCGCTCCTACGTCCTCGACCAGTCGCGGATCAAGGATCTGCGCACCAACGTCGAGGTCGGCAACACCCAGGCGGTGCTCGATGGCGATCTCGACGGCTTCATCGAGGCCAGCCTCAAGCACGGCCTGTGACCGCCAGCAAGATATGGGGAACGACGTGAACGACGACGCCCGCGACGACGAACACAAGCTGATCGCCCAGCGCCGCGCCAAGCTCGCCACATTGCGCGACAACGGCAGCGCTTTCCCCAACGATTTCCGTCGCGACGTCATGGCGGGCGAACTGCACGCCGAGTACGGCGAGCACGCCGCCGAAGTGCTCGACGCCGAGCCGCGCCGCGTCAGTGTCGCCGGACGGCTGATGAGCAAGCGCGTGATGGGCAAGGCGAGCTTCGCCCACGTCATGGACATGTCCGGGCGCATCCAGCTCTTCGTGCAGCGCGACGCGCTGCCCGAGGGCGTCTACACCCAGTTCAAGGCCTGGGACGTCGGCGACATCGTCGGTGCCGAGGGGGTGCTGTTCAAGACCCGCACCGGCGAGCTGTCGGTCAAGGTCGACGCCATCCGCCTGCTGACCAAGTCGCTGCGCCCGTTGCCGGAGAAGTTCCACGGCCTGACCGACACCGAGACCCGCTACCGCCAGCGCTACCTCGACCTGATCGTCAACGAGGCCTCGCGCGAGACCTTCCGCAAGCGCTCCGAGATCGTCGCCTTCATCCGCCGCTACCTCGACGAGCGCGGGTTTCTCGAGGTCGAGACGCCGATGATGCAGGCGATCCCCGGCGGCGCCGTCGCGCGGCCGTTCGTCACCCATCACAACGCGCTCGACATGGCGCTGTTCCTGCGCATCGCGCCGGAGCTCTACCTCAAGCGGCTGGTGGTCGGTGGCTTCGAGAAGGTCTACGAGATCAACCGCAATTTCCGCAACGAGGGGCTGTCGACCCAGCACAACCCCGAGTTCACGATGCTCGAGTTCTACCAGGCCTACGCCGACTACCACGACCTGATGGACCTGACCGAGGCGCTGCTGCGCGCCCTGACCGAGGCGATCAACGGCAGCAGCACGGTGGTCTACCAGGGCGCGGAGTTCGACTTCAGCAAGCCGTTCGCGCGCCTGACCGTGCGCGACTCGATCCTGCACTTCAACCCGGACATCGACGCGACCGCGCTTGACGACGAGGCCGGCGCCCGCGCGATCGCCGAGAAGCTGGAGATCCCGCTCAAGTCCGGCTGGGGACTCGGCAAGGTGTGGATCGAGATCTTCGAGAAGACCGTCGAGGGACGGCTCGAGCAGCCGACCTTCATCACCGCCTACCCGACCGAGGTCTCGCCGCTGGCGAGGCGCAGCGATGCCGACCCGTTCGTCACCGACCGCTTCGAGTTCTTCGTCGGTGGGCGCGAGATCGCCAACGGCTTCTCCGAGCTCAACGACGCCGAGGACCAGGCCGAGCGCTTCCGCGCCCAGGTCGCCGAGAAGGACGCCGGCGACCTCGAGGCGATGCACTTCGACGCCGACTACGTCACCGCGCTCGAGCACGGCATGCCACCGACGGCCGGGGAGGGCATCGGCATCGACCGCCTGGTGATGCTGCTGACCGACTCGCCGTCGATCCGCGATGTGCTGCTGTTCCCGCACATGCGCCACGCCACCGCGGAGTAGCCTCTGGTTCGATGCGTGAGACCTGTGGATCGTGCTTGAGTCCGACCCACAAAACCGCTCGCAGCCACATGGGCCACAGCACAGGTTACAAACCGTTACAAATAGGGCCGTCCCCGCAATGCCCGCGTTACATGGCGCTGCTGTAATTATGTTCAGCAAGACAGGCCGGAGACCGGCCGAGGAGACGACCATGAAACGTACACGCACGATCCTTCTCGCCACCCTGGCCGCGACCGGTGTCGCCGTCGCGGTGGCCGCCACCGCCGGGCCCCGCTACGGTGGTTGCCAGCAGGGCTACGGCCCGGGCGACGGCCCGATGATGCAGGGTGAAGGCTACGGACCCGGCAGCGGCAAACAGGGGCGCTTGGAACAGGGCCGTCAGGATCCGGCACGGCACGCACAGCGCCTTGAGCGCATGCAACAGCGCCTGGGCATCACCGCCGAGCAGGAGCCTGCCTGGCAGGCGTTCGTCGTCCAGATGGATGCCCAGCGCGAGCGCATGCAGAGCCACCGTGAGCAGAAGCGCGCGCAGTGGGATGCCGACGAGGTGTTGACCGTGCCGGAGCGCATCCAGCGTCGCTCCGAGTTCATGACCGAGCGGCTCGCCGCGATGCAGGAGATGGCCGCGGCGCTCGAGACGCTTTACACCCAGCTTACGCCCGAGCAGCAGGAGCTGATGGACCAGGCGCCGATCATGCGGGGTGGACGCCATGGGCCGCGCGGGTTCTGACGGCCAGGTGTGGAACCGGGATCGGGGGCGCGGCTCCTGATCCCGGTTCCCGGTTTTTTTCGCGACCTGGGGGCCGCACCTACAGGAAGAGGGTCGCAATGTAGGAGCGCCGCCCACGGCGCGATTCGAATGCGGTAGGTCGGGCTCCAGCCCGACGCGGGTTTTGCCGGACTGAAGTCCGACCTACATTTCGCCAGGTCGATTCGCAGACCAGCGCCGCGTCGGCCACAGCGCGCGCCACAGCAATCCCAGCCAGGTCATTCGTGGCAGGCGCGGCCGCGCGAAGCTGCTGTCACGCTTGCGGCAGGCGGCGAGCACCGCGAGCCCGCCCTCGACGGTCAGGCGGATCTCCAGCCCGAGCCGGCCAGGCAGGGCGCCACCGAGTGGCATCCCCTCGCGCATCAACGCCTCGGCTCGATCGAGCTGCACGACCAGGACGTCGCGCAACGCCTGGCTATCGCGAAGTTCCAGCAACTGGCTTTCATCGATCCCGGTGGCTTCCCAGTCGGCGCGTGGCAGGTAGAGCCGGTCGCGCTCAACGATGTCCTGCGCCAGGTCCTGCCAGAG
>JAACFL010000014.1 GCA_009937385.1 Gammaproteobacteria bacterium
TTCAAGTTCAAGGGCGCCAAGGCGGGCGACGCCGTCAAGCTCTCCTGGGTCGACAACAAGGGCGAGTCCGACTCGACCGAAGCCAAGATCAAGTGAGCCCCGGGGGCGCCGCACCGCGGCGCCCTGGCTTACCTACGCCACCTACCAGAGGACGATGCAGATGCTAAAGAAAATCCTGCTAGCCATACCCGCCGCCATGTTCGCGGTGAGCGTCCAAGCCGCGGAGCCATCGGACAGCCCCTACGAGGTGCTGACCGAGCTGCTCTCGAAGAACAAGGACGACCTGTACCTCAACCAGAGCCAACAGAACCTGATGATCATGCCGGACGACCCGGCACTGTTCACCGCCGAGGAGGGCGAGGCCCTGTTCAAAGAGAAGCGCGGCCCCAAGAACGTCTCGCTCGAGGGCTGCGACTTCGGCAAGGGCCCCGGCGTGCTCAAGGGCGCCTACGTCGAGATGCCGCGCTACTTCGCCGACACCGACAAGGTCATGACCTTCGAGTCACGTCTGGTTCACTGCATGGTGACCCTGCAGGGCTTCGACAAAAAGGACAAGCAGGTCAAGAAGCGCCACGGATCCGGCTCCGACATGATGAAGCTGACCACCTACATCGCCATGCAGTCCAACGGTATGCCGTGGAATTCACGTTTGGATCACCCGAAGGAGAAGGCGCTGCGCGATGCCGGCGAGGTGATGTTCTACCGCCGTTCAGGGCCGATGGACTTCAACTGCGCCACCTGCCACGGCCAGGAGGGCAAGCGCATCCGTGCCTCGGTGCTGCCGTACATCAACAATCCGGCGGAGTGGACCAAGGCGGTCTCCTGGCCCGCAACGCGCGTCGGTCAGAACAACGTGCGCAGCACCTTCCACCGCGTGCGCGGCTGCCTCTACCAGATGCGTTACCCCAACCTGAAGCAGGGTTCGGAGACAGCCACCGCGCTGATCTCCTTCTGGACCGATGCGGCACGTGGCCAGCCGGCCATCCTGCCCGACACCAAGCGCTGAGCGATGCACGACGAAAGGAGACGAGAGATGAGAAAGAACATCACAATCGCTGCCGTCGTCGCGCTGGCGATGACCACGGCAGGCTGCACCACGACCGGCGATGGCGGAATGTCGGGTGGCATGAAACCGCCCAGCGCCGAGGCACGGGCCCTGGCCGAGAAGTTGACCTTCGCCGAAAATGGCTTCGTCCAGGAGCAGCCGATGCAGGAGGGTGGCACCGGGCGTGACCGCCTGACGCAGGACGAGACGCAGAAGATCTGCACCGACGTTGCGTTGAGCGGCAAACCGATCGATGACGCCACGGCCAGCAAGGTCCGGGCACTGGCCAAGGCCTCCATCAAGTACCCGGCTGGCGGCATCAAGCTCGGCGACTGGGAGAAGGGCCGCGTGCTTGCCTGGTCGGGCTTCGGCTTCCGCACCGCGCACAAGCCGGACAACCACAAGAAGCGCGAGCCTGGCGCCACCTGCTACAACTGCCATCAACTGGCGACGGATCGCACCGGCGGGACCATCGGCCCGAGCCTGACCAACTACGGCAAGATCCGCGGATCCAGTGACGAGATCCTGAAGTACGCCTACGACATGATCTACAACCCGAACGTGACGTTCCCGTGCACCAACATGCCGCGCTTCGGGGCCAACGGCGTCCTGACCGAGCAGCAGATCGCCGACGTCATGGCGTACCTGTTCGATCCGAAGTCGCTGGTCAACAAGTAACAGGGTCTTTATCTGACGGAGTGAAACGACGGCCGCTGGAGTAACTGCCAGCGGCCGTCTTCCTTCGGTGCGGCCTCGTCCCGCCATGGCACGACGACCGCGACGTCCTGATCGGCCTGGGAGGGATGCCCCGGCCTGAAGGTCGGCGCCAGTTCCCGCACCGTAACCGGGTGACCGCAACGGGCGAACCTGCCCACGAAGGGTCGCCCCGTGCGCTCCTGACGTCCCTCACCAACGGGAGACGACACACATGAACCTGAGCCGACGCGAGTTCCTGCAGATCCTGGCCGCGGCGAGCACCGCCGGGATGCTGCCCGGGGTGGCGCGCGCCGCCGACCCCTACGACCTGCCGGCGTTCGGCAACGTCGGTCTGTTGCACTACACCGACTGCCACGCCCAGCTGCTGCCGGTTCACTTCCGCGAACCGAACGTCAACCTCGGCATCGGTGAGATGAAGGGCCGCCCGCCACACCTGGTCGGCGCGAACTTCCTCGAGCACTTCGGCATCGCGGCGGGGACGGTCGAGGCGCACGCCTTCACCTACCTCGACTTCGCCGATGCGGCGCGAAAATACGGCAAGGTCGGCGGCTTCGCCCACCTCGCAACGCTGGTCAAGCGCCTGCGCGCCGACCGCCCGGGCAGCCTGCTGCTCGACGGTGGCGACACCTGGCAAGGGTCGGCGACCTCGCTGTGGTCGAACGCCCAGGACATGGTCGACGCCCAGCTGCAGCTCGGTGTCGACATCATGACCCCACACTGGGAGATGACCTTCGGCGCCGATCGCGTGAAGGAGATCATCGACAACGACTTCGCCGGCAAGATCGACTTCGTCGCGCAGAACGTGCTCGACACCGAGTGGGAGGAGCCGGTCTTCCCCGCCTTCGTCACCCGCGAGATCAACGGCGTGCCAGTGGCCGTGATCGGCCAGGCGTTCCCCTACACGCCGATCGCCAACCCGCGCTACATGGTCCCCGACTGGAGTTTCGGCGTACGCGAGGAGCGCATGCAGCAGACCGTCGAGGAGGCGCGTTCATCCGGCGCCCAGGTGGTCGTGCTGCTGTCGCACAACGGCATGGACGTCGACCTCAAGCTGGCCAGCCGGGTCAGCGGCATCGACGCGATCCTCGGCGGCCACACCCACGACGCGATCCCGAAGCCGATCGTGGTCTCGAACCCGGGCGGCAAGACGCTGGTGATCAACTCCGGGTCGAATGCCAAGTTCCTGTCGGTGCTCGACCTCGACGTGCGCGATGGGCAGGTGCGCGATTACCGCTTCCGCCAGCTGCCGGTCTTCTCCAACCTGCTGCCGGCCGATGCGGACATGACCGCGCTGATCGAGAAGCACCGCGCACCCTACAAGGACAAGCTCGCCGAGGAACTCGCGGTCACCGACTCGCTGCTCTACCGGCGCGGCAACTTCAACGGCACCTTCGACCAGCTGATCTGTGACGCGCTGATCGCCACCCAGGACGCGCAGATCGCGCTTTCGCCCGGCTTCCGCTGGGGCACTTCGCTGCTGCCTGGCCAGGCGATCACCTTCGAGGACCTGATGACGCAGACCGCCATCACCTACCCGACCGTGACCGTCAACGAGTTCACTGGGGAGTTCATCAAGACCATCCTCGAGGACGTCGCCGACAACCTCTTCAACGAGGACCCCTACTACCAGCAGGGTGGCGACATGGTGCGCGTCGGTGGCCTGCGCTATGCGCTCGATCCGACCGCCAAGATCGGCTCGCGGGTCACGGCCATGGAGCTGGACGGCAAGCCGATCGACGCCGGCAAGACCTACAAGGTGGCCGGCTGGGCGAGCGTCGCGCAGCCGCTCGACGGGACGCCGGTGTGGGACGCGGTCGCCGACTACCTTCGAGACCAGAAGACCGTGCGCGTCGACGAGCTCAACACGCCAAAACTGCTCAACGTCGAGGGCAATCAGGGGCTGGCCTAGTCCCAGTCAGCCGCCGGCGCCGAGCAGCTGCGGCTCGGTGGTGGCGATGATGGTGCGCCGCACCCGCTCGCGCAGCGGGGCATCGAAGACGTCGATCGGGTTGTAGTCGTCGCTCAGCACCAGTGCCGGCGTACCCTCCGGAAAGACGTGGCGTCGGCCGAGATTGGCCTGCACCTGGGCGGCTGCGAGCCGGTGCACCGGCGACAGGACGCGCGGCGTCACCGCACGCTGCGGCCCCTGGTAGGCCACGACGACCAGGTTGCCCTCGCCCGTCGCGTTGCGTGCCGGATCGAACGTCGGCATCAGCTCCACGGTGTCGAAGGCGGTGCGCAGCGTGGCGAGCACCGACGCGGTCATGAAATGGTCCTCGCCGAGGCTGCCGATGAGGTTCATCGCCAGCACGCCGCCCGCGTCGAGGCGTTCGGCGATCAGCGCGACCGCCTCGCGGCTGAGCAGGTGGCCCGGTGTCACGTCGCCGCTGAACACATCGAGCAGGATGTAGTCGTAGCGTGGCCCTTCGGCCGCCAGGAAGGTGCGCGCGTCCTCCACGGCCACCCGGCCGTTGGTGGTGAAGCCGAAATAGCGGCGCGCGAGATCGACCACGTCGGGATCGATGTCGACCACGTCGACCGTCACGCCGCGGCGCACGTACCAGCCCGGCACCATGCCCACCCCGAGGCCGATCACCAGGGCGCGGTCGCCATCGGGCTGCAGTGCGACCGGCACAAACTGGAGAAAATAGGGGTATTCGTAGACCGGCAGCCCGTTGGCCAGATCCATGCCGCCCTGGATCAGGCCGTCGATCGACAGCTCACGCGTCCGGGTATCGCCTCCGCTGTACTCGGTGACCTGCAGCCGGCCGTAGTGGCTGTCGAGGGTCTCGATCTCGGTGACCCGCGTGCCGTTGGCCATGACCCGGTCGACCAGCGTCGCGGAGCCGAACCAGCCAGGCACGGCGAGCAGCAGCAGGGCGGCGGCGGCCGGGCGGCGAGCAAAGAACACGAAATAGCCGGCTGAGAGCAGCAGCAGCAGCGTGCCGCAGAGCTGGAAGATGCGATCCACGCCGAGCAGGCCGATCAGCACGAAGCCGGTCAGCACCGTGCCGGCGACACTGCCGAGCGTCGACAGCGCGTAGAAGCCGCCGACCGTGAAGCCGAGCGACGCGCTCTCGCGCCGCGCCAGCTTGACCAGGTAGGGCGAGACCATGCCGAGCAGCCAGAGTGCCGGGCCGAACAGCAGCAGCGTCGCGGTGAAGCTGCCGGTGCGCAGCCCGAGCGGCACGGTCAAATCGAGCACCGCGCCACGCGCCAGCGGCACCAGCAGGGTCGCCACGCCGGCCAGCGCGATGATGGCGTAGAGCCAGCCGGGCCGGTCGCGACGGTCGGCGAGCCAGCCGCCGACCGCGTAGCCGAGCGCCAGCGCGATCAGGGCGACGCTGATCAGCGAGGTCCAGACGAACAGGCTGACGCCGAAGAACGGCCCGATGACCCGCGAGCCGAGCACCTCGATGACCATCACCAGGCCACCGCACAGCACCGCGGTCAGCAGCAGGAAGCCGAGGAACGCGCGCGTCGGTCGCGTCGCGTGGCTCACGCCGCCCCCTTCTCCTGCTTGGCCCCGTGGCGCTTGCGCAGGATCTCGCGGTACTTCTCGCACGGATCCTCGCGCTCCTGCAGCGGCGTGAACCAGAAGACCTGGTAGTCGGGGCCGAAGTCGACGCCGTCGCTGACGGTCGGTGCGAGGTGGTCGGATAGCGGCCGCGGTGGGAGCGTGACCGGGCGCAGGCCGATCACCAGCTGGCGCGTGTCCGGGCGCAGCTCGGCGACCCGGCGCACCACGCTCTGGCCGTGTTCGACGTGACCGGCGCCGACGATCACCACCACCGGGTGGTGATCGGAGTCCTCGAGCGCGGCGACGATGCCCGCCGCCATCGCGTCGTTGCGCGCCAGCCAGGTATCGTAGAGGCGCGCGACGCTCTCCGGCGTGCCGTAGCCGCAGTGCGCCTGGCCCAAGCGCGCATTCATCACCAGGGCGTAGGCCTCCGGATCGGGCGACCCGGGCGGCAGCTGTGCGAGTTCGACCGGGGAGAGGCCGTCGCGCCCGACGCGCTGCAGGCGCAGGCGCAGTGCCGGCGGCAGGTCGATGCCGAGCACCGGCAGGCGGTTGTCGCGTGCGATCTCGAGCAGCGGGCCGTAGCGTTCCCAGCGGTCGTCGCCCTCGCCATCCCAGCCGACCCGCCGGCGCAGGATGCGCTCGGAGACCGGCCCGCTGCGCGCCATCTCGCCCTGCGCCTTCGGCTGCGCGTAGTCCATCAGCCAACCGGTCTGCTCGCTGCCGAAGAACTCGATCGCCAGGGTCGGCGCCTTGCCCACCGCGAGCAGCGCCTCGACCGCGTCGCGCTGGCGCGCCTGGTGGTGCGGGTTGTCGTGGACCTCGCCGAGGTAGACGACGTCGGCATCGAGCATACGCGCGAACAGCGTCTCGCGATCGAGCTGCGTGGCGCTCCGGCCCTCGACGATCTGCCCGATCAACGGGTCGGGAGGAGCACTGGGCGGGGTCGCACAACCGGCCAGGAGCAGCGTGATGAGCAGGATCGGCAGCAGGCAGGTGGAGGCGAATCTCGGCAGGGTCATCATGGCGTCCATGTCGGCGGTGTCCTTCCTCCGCGGTCAGTATAACGGGGCCGTTTCGTGCTCCCGTCCCGGCTCAGTCCCAGCGGTCATCGCGCACCTGCACGACGCCACCCTCGATGCGCGTCGGGAAGGTGTCGATGGCGTCGTAGGCCGGCGGGGTCAGCGCCGCACCGGTACGCAGGCAGAAGCGGGCGCCGTGGCGTGGGCAGACCACTTCGCTGCCCTCCACCTCGCCGCCGGCGAGCTCGCCGCCGTCGTGGGTGCACAGGTCCTCGACCGCGTAGTAGTTGCCGTCGACGTTGAACACGGCGATCTGAGCGCCGTCGATGTCGACCACCTGCCAGGTCCCGGGCTTGAAGTCGTCGGCCGGGGCGACGTCGATCCAGTCAGACATGCCCTTCAGAAGAAACCGAGTTGCAGCCGCGCGGTCTCGCTCATGCGCTCCTGGGTCCACGGCGGCTCCCAGACCAGCTCGACATGGGCATGGGTCACGCCCGGCACCGCGCGCACCGCGCACTCGACCGAGTAGGGGAAGGTCTGCGCCACCGGACAGCCGGGCGCGGTCAGGGTCATCTCGACGGCGACGCGGCCCTGCTCGTCGACCTCGCAGGTGTAGATCAGGCCGAGGTCGTAGATGTTGACCGGCAGCTCGGGATCGTAGACCTCGCGCAGCGCGTCGATGACCTGCTCGCGCAGCTCCGCCGGGTCGACGCCGGCGGTCGACTCCGTGGTGGCCGCGCCGGTCTCGGCCGAGGTCGTCTCGAGCGGCTCGCCGGCCGGGTCCGTGGACTGGTTCATTCTGTCGTCACCTCCCGGCCGTCGTCCTCGAGGGCCGCCTGCAAGGTGTGCCATGCCAGTGTCGCGCACTTCACGCGCGACGGGTACTCACGCACGCCACCGAACACCACCAGCTTACCGAGGTGCTCACCGCTGGTACCGTCGCCGGCCACCAGCTCGTGGAACTCGTCGTAGAGCTGGCGCGCCTCCGCCTCGGGCTTGCCGGTCAGCGCCTGGGTCATCAGCGAGGCCGAAGCCGTGGAGATCGCACAGCCGACACCCTCGAAGTGCAACGCCTTGACCACCCCGTTCTCGACCTGCAGGTGCACCCGCAACTGGTCTCCGCAGAGCGGATTGTGGCCGTCGGCGTGGCGATTCGCCTCCGGCAGCGGGCCGAAGTTGCGCGGCTTGCGGCCGTGATCGAGGATCACTTCCTGGTAGAGCTCGCGCAGGTCCGACATCAGCCGAACATCTCCGTGACCCGCTGCAGCGCGCGCACCAGCGCGTCGATGTCGGCGCGCGTGTTGTAGAGACCGAGCGAAGCACGCGCGGTCGCCGGCACGCCGTAACGGGTCATTACCGGCATCGCGCAGTGGTGCCCGGCGCGCACCGCGACCCCCTCGAAATCGAGCACGGTACCGATGTCGTGGGCGTGCACGCCGTCGATCACGAACGACAGGATCGCCGCCTTGTCGGCCGCGGTGCCGATCAGGCGCAGCCCCGGGACCTGCTCCAGCAGGGCGGTGCCGTAGGCGAGCAGGTCGTGCTCGTGGGCGGCGATGGCATCGAGACCGATCCCGTCGACGTAGTCGAGCGCGGCCACGAGGCCCACGGCCCCGGCGATGTGCGGCGTGCCCGCCTCGAAACGGTAAGGCGGGTCGGCCCAGGTCGACCCCTCGAAGGCGACGGTGCGGATCATGTCACCCCCACCCTGCCACGGCGGCATCGCCTCGAGCAGCTCGCGGCGCCCGTAGAGCGCGCCGATGCCGCTCGGGCCGTAGATCTTGTGCGCCGAGAAGGCGTAGAAGTCGCAATCGAGCGCCTGCACGTCGACCCTGGCGTGGGCCACCGCCTGGGCACCGTCGACCAGCACCGGCACGCCGTGGGCATGGGCGGTGGCGATCATTTCGGCCACCGGGTTGACGGTGCCGAGTGCGTTGGAGACGTGCACCACCGCGACCAGGCGCGTGCGCGGACCGAACAGTGCGGCGTAGGCCTCGAGGTCGAGGCTGCCGTCGTCGAACAGCGGCACGACGCGGATCTGCGCCCCGACCCGTTCGGCGAGCAGCTGCCACGGCACGATGTTGGAGTGGTGCTCCATGCCGGTCAGGATGATCTCGTCGCCAGCGCCGATGCGCTGGCCGCCGAAGCTCGCGGCAACCAGGTTGACCGCCTCGGTGGTGCCGCGGGTGAAGACGATCTCGTGCCGGTCGGCGGCATTGAGGAAACGCTGCACCCGGTCGCGCGCCCCCTCGAACGCCGCCGTCGCCCGCTCGCTGAGGGTGTGCACGCCACGGTGGATGTTGGCGTAGTCGCGGGCGTAGAAATCGCCAACGGCGTCGATTACCGCGTTGGGCTTCTGCGTCGAGGCGCCGTTGTCGAGGTAGACCAGCGGCTTGCCGTGGACTTCCTGGGCGAGGATCGGGAAATCGGCGCGCAGGCGGTCGGCGTCGAGGCCGGTGGCGGCTCCGGTCGCGTCGGCCTGCAGCGCCGTGTTCACGCGTTCGCCTCGGCCTTGGCGTCGCGCCCCGGGAGGCGCGAATCCAGCGCACGGTAGACGAAACCGCGCACGTTCTCGTCGGCGACGCGGTCGACCAGGTCGTTGGCGAAGGCATGGATCAGCAGCTGACGGGCATCGTGCTCGTCGAGGCCACGCGAGCGCAGGTAGAACAGCTCCATCGGGTCGAGCTGGCCGACGGTCGCGCCGTGGGCGCACTTGACGTCGTCGGCGTAGATCTCGAGCTGCGGCTTGGCATCGACCTCGGCCCGCGACGACAGCAGCAGATTGCGGTTCATCTGCTTGGCGTCGGTCTTCTGCGCATCCTTGCGCACGTGCACCGTGCCGCTGAAGACCGCGCGCGCGGCGCCGTCGAGGATGCCCTTGTAGAGCTGGCTGCTGGTGGCGTGCGGCTCGGCGTGGTCGATGCGCGTCTGGTGATCGACGTGCTGGCGCTTGCCGGCCAGGTACAGGCCGTCGAGGTGGCATTCGGCACCGCTGGCCAGGCGCACATCGATGTCGGCACGGCCGAGCTGGGCACCGAGGCTGAACACCTGCGAGCGGTACCAGGCATCGCGCCCGGTGTCGGCACGCACCCGGCCGATGTGGAACGCGCTCTCGTCCTCGTCCTGCAGCCGCACGTGGTCGATGCGCGCGCCGGACGCGAGGCGCAGGTCGGTGCAGGCGTTGGTGAAGTAGGTGCCGCCCTCGGGAGCGACGTAGGCCTCGACCACGGTCGCCTGGCTGTGCGCCCCGGCGATGATGACGTTGCGCAGGTGGCTGACGTAGTCCTGGCCGGTGCCGGCGACGAACAGCAGCTGCAGCGGTGCATCGAGCACGCAGCCCTCGGCGAGCTCCAGCAGCACGCCGTCGCCCATGTAGGCAGTGTTCAGCGCAACGAACGCGTCCCGTTCATCGGCGGACGCGGTGAACGCCGGCTGCAGCGCCGGGTCGCCCGCCTCCAGCGCGGCGGCCAGCGACACGCAGCGCGCACCCTCGGGCAGGCGATCGAGGTCGGACAGCTCGGCACTGAAACGGCCGTTGACGAACACCATGCGGTGCGCGCCGTCCAGGGTGCACCCCTCCAGCCCGGGGGCGCTGACGTCGGCAACCGGCAGCGTGAAGTCACGCCGCTCGAGCGCGGTCAGGCGGGTGTATTTCCAGCTCTCCTGGCGCGTGGTGGGCATGCCGAGGGAGGCGAAGCGGTCGATCCCCGACTGGCGCAGCGTGGCAACCCAGTCGCTGGCTCCGCCCGGCAGCGCGGTACGCGCCTCGGCGAAACCGTTGACGAAGCGGTCGGTGGCGTCGCTGCTCACGGCCGCGCCTCGCCACCGGCCGCGCCGGCCTGGTTGATCCAGCTGTAGCCCTTCTCCTCGAGCTCGAGCGCCAGCTCGCGACCGCCGGAGCGGACGATCTGGCCGTTCGCGAGAACGTGCACGTGATCAGGCACGATGTAGTCGAGCAGGCGCTGGTAATGGGTCACCAGGATCATCGAGCGCTCCGGAGTGCGCAGGCTGTTGACGCCGCCGGCAACGATGCGCAGCGCGTCGATGTCGAGGCCCGAATCGGTCTCGTCGAGGATCGCCAGGCGCGGCTCGAGCACCGCCATCTGCAGGATCTCGTTGCGCTTCTTCTCACCGCCGGAGAAGCCCTGGTTGACGGCACGCGACAGGAACGATTCGTCCATCTCGACCAGCTTCAGCTTCTCGCGCACGTAGGCCATGAAGTCCATGGCGTCGAGCTCCTCCTCGCCGCGCTGCTTGCGCACCGCGTTCAGCGCCGCCTTGAGCAGATAGACGTTGCTGACCCCGGGGATCTCCACCGGGTACTGGAAGGCGAGGAAGACGCCGTCGCGGGCACGCTCCTCGGGCGCCCTGTCGAGCAGGTCGACGCCCTGGTAGAGCACCTCGCCGGCCGTGACTTCGTAGCCGTCACGCCCGGACAGCACGTGCGCCAGGGTGCTCTTGCCCGAGCCGTTCGGGCCCATGATGGCGTGCACCTCGCCCGCTTTTACGCTGAGGTTGATGCCCTTGAGGATCGGCTTGCCGTCGGTTTCGACGCAGAGGTTGCGGATTTCCAGCATGTCTAGGTTCCAGTTCGTGTTCTGTTCGTGGGGTGCGGGCGTCAGCCGACGCTGCCCTCGAGGCTGATGCCGAGCAGCTTCTGCGCCTCGACGGCGAACTCCATCGGCAGCTCGCGGAACACCTCCTTGCAGAAGCCGTTGACGATCATCGACACGGCGTCCTCGGCGTCGAGGCCGCGCTGCATGCAGTAGAAGAGCTGGTCGTCGCTGATCTTCGAAGTGGTCGCCTCGTGCTCGACGCTGGCGCTCGGGTTCTGCACCTCGATGTACGGAAAGGTGTGCGCGGAGCATTTGTCGCCGATCAGCAGCGAGTCGCACTGGGTGTAGTTGCGCGCGCCCTCGGCACCCTTGCCGACCTTGACCAGCCCGCGGTAGGCGTTGTGCCCCTTACCGGCCGAGATGCCCTTGGAGATGATGGTGCTCGAGGTGTTGCGACCGAGGTGGATCATCTTGGTCCCGGTGTCGGCCTGCTGGGCGTTGTTGGTCAGCGCCACCGAGTAGAACTCGCCGATGCTGTCGTTGCCGCGCAGCACGCAGCTCGGGTACTTCCAGGTGATCGCCGAACCGGTCTCGACCTGGGTCCAGGAGATCTTGGCGCGGTCGCCGCGACAGTCGCCGCGCTTGGTGACGAAGTTGTAGATGCCACCCTTGCCCTCGGCGTCGCCCGGGTACCAGTTCTGTACCGTGGAGTACTTGATCTCGGCGTCGGCCAGCGCGACCAGCTCGACCACCGCGGCATGCAGCTGGTTCTCGTCGCGCTGCGGCGCGGTGCAGCCCTCGAGGTAGCTGACGTAGCTGCCCTCGTCGGCGATCAGCAGCGTGCGCTCGAACTGCCCGGTGTTGGCCTGGTTGATGCGGAAGTAGGTCGACAGCTCCATCGGGCAGCGCACCCCCTTCGGCACGTAGCAGAAGGAGCCGTCGCTGAACACCGCGGAGTTGAGCGCGGCGAAGAAGTTGTCGCCGACCGGCACCACCGAGCCGAGGTACTGCTCGATCAGCTCCGGATGGGTCTGCACCGCCTCGGAGAACGAACCGAAGATGATGCCCTTCTCGGCGAGGGTCTTCTTGAAGGTGGTCGCGACCGAAACCGAGTCGAACACCGCATCGACGGCGACGTTCCCGCCGATGACCCCGGCGAGCATCTCCTGCTCGCGCAGCGGGATGCCGAGCTTCTCGTAGGTGCGCAGCAGCTCGGGATCGACCTCGTCGAGGCTCTTCGGGCGGTCGGCGTCGGACTTCGGCGCCGAGTAGTAGCTCAGCGCCTGGTAGTCGATCGGCGCGTGGTGCACCGAGGCCCAGCGCGGCTCGCGCATGGTCTGCCAGTGGCGGAACGCCTCGAGGCGCCAGTTGAGCAGGAACTCGGGCTCCTTCTTCTTGGCCGAGATCACGCGGATCACGTCCTCGTCGAGACCGGGTGGCAGGGTCTCCGACTCGATGTCGGTGACGAAACCCTCGCTGTATTCCCGGTTGACCAGGGCGTGGTAGGGGTCGGTCGCGGTGGTCATGACAACCCTTTGATATTCAGAGGTTAAATGCTCCCCGACAGGGGAGCGGATAAATCCAACCAATTTGGTCGGATTTATGATTACATTGACCACACTCCCGGGTCAAGCTTTGCTGGCGAGTGTAGGCAGTCCCCCGGGGGTCCGAAATGACCTCTATCAATGGGGTTGTTGGGCCCTTTTCTCGAGGAGAGATCGGACATGTGTGGACGCCTGGCCCTGTTCAGCGACCCGGTCGCGCTGGCCCGCCACTTCGGGCTCGCCGAGGTGCCGACGCTCGCACCGCGCTGGAACGTCGCGCCGCGTCAGCGGCTGTGCATCGTGCGCCACGACGAGACGCGCGACGCGCCGCTCGCCGAAGAGGTCGAGTGGGGCCTGCTGCCGGCCTGGGCCGACCCGGCGAAACCGGGGCCGCGACCGATCAATGCGCGCAGCGAAAGCGCGGCGAGCAAGCCGATGTTCCGCGACGCCTGGCGACGCCGGCGTTGCCTGGTGCCGGCCGACGGCTGGTACGAGTGGACCGAGGGCGCCGGCGGACGCGATCCCTGGTTCTTCACCCTGCCCGACGGCACACCGCTGGGCCTGGCCGGGCTGTGGGCGGCGTGGCGCGGCCCCGACGGCGCGCTGGTCGAGAGCGCGGCGATCCTGACCCGCGTGGCGGACCCGGGGCTGGCCGAGATCCACGATCGCATGCCGGCACTGGTCGACCCGGCCGACTACGCCGCCTGGCTCGACCCGGCTCAGCCCGGCGAGTCGCTCATCCTCGATCCCGGGCTGGCGCGCCAGGTGCGCGCGCGACGTGTCTCGCGACGCGTCAACTCGGCGAGCCACGAAGGCCCCGACCTGCTCGAGACGCCCGTGGAGCCCGCCACGTGAACGGGTCCAACGGCTGGCGACTGCTGGTCTGCATCAACCGCCGCCTCGGCAGCGACACCCCATCCTGCGGTGGACGCGGTTCGGAGCGGCTCGTCGAACGCCTCGTCGAACTGTGCGCGGCGCGTGGTCTCGAGCTGCCGGTCGAGACCATCCTCTGCTTCGGTTCCTGCAGCCGCGGCCCCAACATCCGCCTGGCGCCTGGCGGCGCCTTCTTCCACGGCGTCACCGAGGCCGGGCTGCCGGAGCTGGTCGCGCAGGTCGCCGCCACGGTCGTCGCCGGCCCACCGGAATCCGACTAGCCGCGTGCTAGATTGAGCCCGCCACCGCGAACGGAGACCCCGAACCATGCGCTTCATCCGCTTCATCGACCCCGCCGGCGCCACCCACTACGGCCTGCGCCAGGCCGAGGACCGCGCCGAGCTGCTCGCCGGCGACCCCTACTCCGGCCTGACGCCGACCGGGGAGAGCGCCACGATCGCGACCCTGCTGGCACCGGTCCAGCCGGTCAACATCTTCGGCATCGGCCTCAACTACAAGGCCCATGCCCACGAGACCGGGGCCGACGTGCCGACCAGCCCGGTGGTGTTCATGAAACCGAACACGGCGCTGAACCACCCGGGCGCGCCGATCGTCCTGCCGGCCGCCTGCGAGCACGGTCCCGAGGTCGATTTCGAGGCCGAACTGGGGGTGATCATCGGCCGCGCGGCACGCGACGTCAGCGAGACCGACGCGCTCGACCACGTGCTCGGTTACTGCTGCGCCAACGACGTCTCCGCGCGTCGTTGGCAGAAGCACGGCGGCGGCGGCCAGTGGGTGCGCGGCAAGAGCTTCGACAGTTTCTGCCCGCTCGGCCCGGAGTTGGTCACCGCCGACGAGGTGCCCGACCCACAGGCGCTGACGGTGCGCAGCATCCTCAACGGCACCGTGATGCAGGAGCAGGGCAGCGTGGACATGCTGTTCCCGGTGCGTCGCCTGATCGCGGAGCTGAGCCGCGACCTGACGCTGCTGCCCGGCACGCTGCTCCTCACCGGCACCCCCGAGGGGGTCGGCTTCGCGCGCAACCCGCCGGTCTTCCTGGCCGCCGGCGACGAGATCGTCGTCGAGATCGATGGCATCGGCCGGCTGGTCAACCCGGTCATCGCCGCCGGTTCGGCCTGAGCGCAAAATACGTATTCCTACGAATTTTCTAAAACTCTTATATGCAGTAGTTTTATTCACGAGGGAGGATAGCGCCGGCACCGCAAGGGCAAGGACCGCAGGCCGGCGGCAGGTCGAAGGACCGACCTGCCATGGATGGCCCTCCCTCCGTTACATGGCCATGTGATACGGCCCAAAGGAGATCGCAGGACGCGTTTCCAGAAGCCTCCCAAATACCCCTGGTGACCCCGCACTCCCCTGCGGGGTTTTTTTTGCCCGTTCCCGGCAGCGGCCCGGCCACGCTTTCCAATTGATTCAAACCGCTTTTCCTGATGTTGCATTGCGGTTAACCTGCGATTTTCCGGTGGCCGTTGGCTCTCCCAGGCCGCCCCGAAGACAGAACGGACCCATGAGCAACGACCGCGTCAGCATCTACGACGTCACCCTGCGCGACGGCGCGCAGACCGAGGGCATCGACTTCACCAGCGCCGACAAGGTGGTCGTCGCGCGCGAGCTCGACCAGCTCGGCATCGACTACATCGAGGGCGGCTGGCCCGGCGCCAACCCGACCGACGACGCCTTCTTTGCCGACGCCCCGCCACTGCACCGCGCGTGCCTGACCGCGTTCGGCATGACCCGCCGCCCCGGTGCCGGGGTCGAGGAGGACGCCGGGCTCGCCAAGCTGATCGCCGCGAACACGCGCGCCATCACGCTCGTCGGCAAGACCTGGGATTTCCACGTCGACGTCGCCCTCGGCATCGAGCGCGACGAGAACCTGGCGATGATCGACGACAGCGTGAGCTACCTCGCCGGCAAGGTCGACGAGGTGCTGTTCGACGCCGAGCACTTCTTCGACGGCTACAAGTCCGACCCCGGTTTCGCGCTGGCCTGCATCGAGAAGGCCTACGCGGCCGGCGCGCGCTGGATCGTGCTGTGCGACACCAACGGGGGCACGCTGCCCAAGGAGGTCGAGCAGATCGTCGGCGAGGTCACCGAACGCGTGCCCGGCAGCCACCTTGGCATCCACTGCCACGACGACACCCGCAACGCGGTCGCCAACAGCCTGCTGGCCGTCGAGGCCGGTGCGCGCCAGGTGCAGGGCTCACTGAACGGCCTCGGCGAGCGCTGCGGCAACGCCAACCTCATCGCCATCATCCCGTCGCTGATTCTCAAGATGGGCTACACCACCGGGACCACCGCCAACGACCTGACGCGCCTGACCCACGTTTCGCGGCTGCTCGACGAGCGCCTGAACCGCTTCCCGGAGCGCAACGCCGCCTACGTCGGCGAGTCGGCGTTCAGCCACAAGGGCGGCCTGCACGTCTCGGCGGTCGAGAAGGACCCGCGCTGCTACGAGCACATCGTCCCCGACCTGGTCGGCAACCGCCGTCACATCGTCGTCTCGGACCAGGCCGGGCGCTCGAACATCCTTGCCCGGCTGCGCGAGATCGGCCTCGAGGTCAGCCCGGGCGATCCCCAGGTGGGCGGCCTGGTCGACCTGGTCAAGGAGCGCGAGTACGACGGCTACGCCTACGACGGCGCCGAGGCGAGCTTCGAGCTGCTCGCTCGCCGCGCACTCGGCGAGGTGCCCGAGTACTTCCGCCTCGACAGCTTCCGCGTCTTCGACGAGCGGCGCTGGAGCGCGCAGGGCGACCTGGTCACCCTCTCCGAGGCGACCGTCAAGCTCGAGGTCGGCGGCAACCGCACCATGGCCGTGGCCGAGGGCAACGGGCCGGTCAACGCACTCGACGCAGCGTTGCGCAAGGTGCTGATCCCGGCCTACCCACAGCTCGCCAACCTGCGCCTGGTCGACTACAAGGTGCGCATCCTGACCCCCAACCAGGGCACCGGCGCGGTCACCCGCGTCATGATCGAGAGTTCCGACGGCCACACCGAGCACTGGAGCACGGTGGGCGTCTCGACCAACGTCATCGACGCCTCGTTCAACGCCCTGAACGACAGCATCACCTACATGCTGCTGCGCGACGCGACGCAGCCCCAGCACGGGACGCCGGCCGCCGCGGCCAGCGCCTGACCCAGGGAGAAACCGATGGAGATGGCCCACGGCGGCGGCGACCGCACGTTCCTGCCCCTGGACATCGCCGTGCTGACGGTCTCCGACAGCCGCACCGAGGCCGATGACAAGTCGGGCAAGGCGCTGGTCGAGCGCCTGACCGCGGCCGGCCACCGGCTGGCCGAGAAGGCGATCGAGCCCGACGACCGCTACCGCATCCGCGCCACCGTATCGCGCTGGATCGCCGATCCCGGAGTCCAGGCAGTGATCACCACCGGCGGCACCGGCCTGACCGGACGCGACGGCACCCCGGAAGCGCTCGAGCCGCTGTTCGACAAGATCATCGAGGGTTTCGGCGAGCTCTTCCGCAGCCTCTCCTACCAGGACATCGGCACCTCGACACTGCAGTCGCGTGCCACCGCCGGGGTCGCCAACGGCACCATCATCTTCAGCCTGCCCGGCTCGTCCGGGGCGTGCCGCGACGGTTGGGACAAGCTGATCGTCCACCAGCTCGACGCCCGCACCCGACCGTGCAACCTGGTCGAGATCATGCCGCGCTTCCTCGAGCGCTGAGGCGTCCGACAAATCCATACGCTAACTGGGGTATGTGATTTATCCTACTGTTTTACAAGGGTAAACTGCCCCTTGCGTTGATTGCGACGCCCTACCCCGCATGCTAGACTGATCCTGCTTTCGCGCCCCGGCGCGTCGGCGTAACGCAGGGTGGACCGGATCACCGGCAAGCAGGAGCATCTCCGCCCATGGAAGGCCCAAGGACCGCGCAGGCCGGCGCCGCCCGCCTCTCCGTGTCGACCCCGCTCACTGGCTCGCCGGCCCCGCCGGCGCGGCCACCGCATTCTGTTCAGGGGGAGTCTGATGGGACTGACCAACGCGATTACCCTCGAGGGTAACGAAGCCGCCGCCTACGTCGCGCACCTGTGCAGCGACGTCATCGCGATCTACCCGATCACGCCCTCGTCGCCGATGGGCGAGTACTGCGACGCGTGGTCCGCGACCGGACGGCGCAACCTGTGGGGCAGCGTGCCCGAGGTGATCGAGATGCAGAGCGAGGCGGGCGCCGCCGGTGCCGTGCACGGCGCGCTGCAAACCGGCGCAATGGCCACGACGTTCACCGCGTCGCAGGGCCTGCTGCTGATGATCCCCAACATGTACAAGATCGCCGGCGAACTGACCCCGGCGGTGTTCCACGTCTCGGCACGCGCCCTGGCGGTCCATGCGCTGTCGATCTTCGGCGACCACAGCGACGTCATGGCGGTGCGCCAGACCGGCTGGGCGATGCTCGCCTCGAACTCGGTCCAGGAGGTGATGGACATGGCGCTGATCAGCCATGCCGCGACCCTCGAGGGCCGTGTGCCGGTGCTGCACTTCTTCGACGGTTTCCGCACCTCGCACGAGGTGAGCAAGATCGAGCAGGTGAGTCGCGAGACCGTGCGCACGATGATCGACGACGCGCTGGTCCAGGCGCACCGCAGCCGTGCACTCTCCCCGGATCACCCGGTGATCCGCGGCACCTCGCAGAATCCCGACGTCTACTTCCAGTCACGCGAGGCGGTGAACCCCTACCACGCGCGCATGCCAGCCGTCGTGCAGGCGGCGATGGACCGCTTCGCCGAGCTGACCGGCCGCCGCTACCGGCTGTTCGACTACGTCGGCGCGGCCGACGCCGAGCGCGTGGTGGTGATCATCGGCTCCGGCGCCGACGCCGCAGAGGAGGTGGTCGAGACGCTGGTCGCGCGTGGCGACAAGGTCGGCCTGCTGAAGGTGCGTCTCTACCGCCCGTTCGCGGCCGAGGCCTTCATCGACACCCTGCCGACGACCACCCGGCGCCTGGCGGTGCTCGACCGCACCAAGGAGCCCGGCGCCGACGGCGAGCCACTCTACAAGGACGTCATCACCGCGCTGGTCAACGACCAGCAGTCCTCCGACCCACGCTTCGAGCGCATGCCGCGCGTGGTCGGCGGGCGCTACGGCCTGGCATCGAAGGAGTTCAACCCGGGGATGATCAAGGGCATCTTCGACGAACTCGAAAACGAGACGCCGAAGAACGACTTCACCGTCGGCATCAACGACGACGTCGGCCACAGCAATCTCGCCGTCGACGACGGTTTCGGCATCGACGCGGTCGACGGGCTGTCGCAGGCACTCTTCTACGGCCTCGGCAGCGACGGCACCGTCAGCGCCAACAAGAACACCATCAAGATCATCGGCGAGGAGACCGACCTCCACGCCCAGGCCTACTTTGTCTACGACTCCAAGAAAGCCGGCGCGGCGACCGTCTCCCACCTGCGCTTCAGCCCGCAACCGATCCGCTCGAGCTACCTGATCGGTGACGGCGAGGCGAACTTCGTCGCCTGCCACCAGCCCGGCTTCCTCGAGCGCTACGACATGCTCGACAAGGCGGCCGATGGCGCGGTGTTCCTGCTCAACTCGCCGACCGGACCCGACGCGGTCTGGGACACGCTGACCGCGCGCATGCAGCAGCAGGTGATCGACAAGAAGTTGCGCTTCTACACCATCGACGCCATCGCGGTGGCGCAAGAGACCGGCATGGGTGCGCGCATCAACACCGTCATGCAGACCTGCTTTTTCGCGATCTCGGGCATCCTGCCGCGCGACGAGGCGATCGCGGCGATCAAGCACGCGGTCGAGAAGACCTACGGCGCCAAGGGCCGCACCATGGTCGAACGCAACTTCGCCGCCATCGACACGACGCTGTCGCGGCTGCACGAAGTCGAGGTGCCGGACGCGGTATCGAGCACGCTGAGCAAGGCGTCCCCGGTCGCCGATGAGGCACCGGATTTCGTACGCAAGGTCACCGCCGAACTGATCGCCGGCCGCGGCGACAGCCTGTCGGTCAGCCAGCTGCCGTGCGACGGGACCTACCCGGTCGGCACCGCGCGCTGGGACAAGCGCAACCTGGCGCTGGAGATCCCGGTATGGGACGCCGAGCTGTGCATCTTCTGCGGCAAGTGCGCCTTCGTCTGCCCGCACGCGGCGATCCGCTGCAAGGTGTTCCCGGAGCAGGCGGCCGCCGAGGCACCGGTGACCTTCAAGCACGTGCCGGTCAAGGGCAAGGAGTTCGAGCCGGGCATGCACATCACCTACCAGGTGTTCCCGGAGGACTGCACCGGCTGCACGCTGTGCGTCGACGTCTGCCCGGCCAAGAGCAAGAGCGACTCCAGTCACAAGGCACTGAACATGGCCCCGCAGGCGCCGCTGCGCCAGCAGGAGAACGAGAATCTCGACTTCTTCTACGAGCTGCCGGAATTCGACCGCACCCAGGTGCGCACCGGCACCATGAAGTCGGCGATGCTGTTCCAGCCCTTGTTCGACGCCTCCGGCGCTTGCGTCGGCTGCGGCGAGACTCCCTACGTCAAGCTGGTCTCGCAGCTGTTCGGCGACCGCTCGCTGGTCGCCAACGCCACCGGCTGCTCGTCGATCTACGGCGGCAACCTGCCGAGCACACCCTGGGCGGCCAACGCGGAGGGGCGCGGCGTGGCGTGGTCGAACTCGCTGTTCGAGGACAACGCCGAGTTCGGCCTCGGCTACCGCATCACCCTCGACAAGCAGCGCGAGTACGCCATGGAGCTGCTCGGCACCCTCGGCGACCGCATTGGCACCGAGCTGGTCACCGAGCTGCGCGGTGCCGTGCAGGCCGACGAGGCCGACATCCACGCGCAGCGCGAGCGGGTTGCCGAGCTCAAGGCGAAGCTGGCCGGCATCGATGCCCCCGAGGCGCGCGAGCTCGAGTCGGTCGCCGACACGCTGGTGAAGAAGAGCGTCTGGATCATCGGCGGCGATGGCTGGGCCTACGACATCGGCTTCAACGGCCTCGACCACACGCTGGCGTCGGGTCGCAACGTCAACATCCTGATCCTCGACACCGAGGTCTACTCCAACACCGGCGGCCAGGCGAGCAAGGCGACACCGACCGGCGCGGTGGCCAAGTTCGCCA
>JAACFL010000015.1 GCA_009937385.1 Gammaproteobacteria bacterium
GCGTGCGCGCTGGCTCACCACGGGGCGCGCGTCGCGCTGCTCGAGAGCGCCGCTGGCGACGAGGACTCGCTGCCCCCCGGTTACGACCAGCGGGCCTACGCCCTGGCGCTCGGCTCGCAGCGGCTGCTGGCGTCCGCCGGTGGCTGGCCCCCGGACGATCGCGCCACGCCGATCTCGCGCATCGACATCGCCCAGCAGCACTTCCCTGGACGAACCGTGCTCGACGCCGCCGTGGAGCGGGTCGACGCGCTCGGCTACGTGGTCGTCGCACGCGATCTCGGACGCGCGCTCTACGGCCGGCTCGCGGCCAGCGACGTGCGGCTGCTGCGACCGGCGCGGGTGCTCGATCTCGAGGCGCGACGCGGCTGCTCCCGCGTGACCCTGGACACCGGCGACGGCGACCAGACCCTCGACGCGCGCGTGGTGGTGGCGGCCGACGGTGCCCGCTCCCAGACCCGCACCGCGGCCGGACTCGTCGCACACGGCATCGACTACGGCCACTCGGCGGTGATCGCCGAGGTGATCCCGGGCATCAGCCACGCCAACACCGCCTACGAGCGCTTCACCCCGACCGGGCCGCTGGCGCTGCTGCCGGCCCCGGCCAGCTGCCGCCTGGTGTGGACCGTCGCCCACGCCGAGGCGGATCGGCTCTGCGGTCTCGATGCCGACGCCTTCCTCGCCGCGCTGCAGGCCGCGTTCGGACCCGCGCTCGGCTCGTTCCGCGGCGTGAGCGGCCGCCGCGCCTACCCACTGCACGGCCTGCGCGTCGAGCGCCTGGTGCGTGGCAGGGTGGCGCTGGCCGGCAACGCCGCCCATACGCTGCACCCGATCGCCGGCCAGGGTCTCAACCTCGGCCTGCGCGACGTGGCCCGCCTGGCGCAGCTGCTCGACGACGCCCTTACCCATGGCGACGACCCGGGCGACTCGCGACGCCTCGGCTGCTACGCCGACGAGCGCGGTGCCGAGCACGGTCGCGCATTCACCCTCACCGACGGCCTGCTCGGCCTGTTCGCCGGCCAGGCGCTGCCATGGCGCGCCGCGAAGGGGCTCGGGCTGGCCGGCTTCAACCTCGCGGTGCCGCTGCGCCGGCGCCTGGCCGACGAGACCATGGGCCTGAACGGACGGGTCGGGCGCCCGGAGGCCAAGGCGTGATCCGCGTCGACGTGGCCGTGGTCGGCGGCGGCATGGTCGGCGCCGCACTCGCCGCACTGCTCGCCGATGGTGGCCTCGAGGTGGCCGTCATCGAGGCGCACCCGCCCCGGCCACCGGCGGCCGAGCTCGACCTGCGCGTCTCGGCCATCGCGCCGGCCTCGCGCGAGCTGCTGGCCGTGCTGGGCACCTGGCCGACGCTCGCCGCCGACGCGTGCGCCTACACCGCGATGGAGGTGTGGGACGCGACCGGCCGCGGTCGCACGCGGTTCGATGCCGCCGAGGCGGGGGTCGCCGAGCTCGGTCACATCGTCGAGAACCGCGCGATCCAGCACGCCCTGTGGCAGCGGCTGGAGGGACGCGCCAACCTCCAGCGCCTCTGCCCTGCACAGGTCGCCGGACTGCTGATCGCGCGCGACACCGCACAGCTCGAGCTCGATGACGGTCGCCTGGTCGAGGCGGCGCTGGTGGTGGGCGCCGACGGTGCCCGTTCGCAGATCCGCGCCTGGGCTGGGCTCGAGAACGTCGGCTGGGGCTACGGGCAGAAGACCATCGTCGGCAACCTGCGCACCTCGGATCCGCACCAGGCCACCTGCTGGCAGCGCTTCCTGCCGAGCGGCCCGGTCGCGTTCCTGCCGCTCGCCGACGGTCGCTGTTCGCTCGCCTGGCACGCCACCACCGCCTACGCCGACCACCTGCTCGGGCTCGACGACGCGGCGTTCCGCGCCGAGCTCGAGGTGGCCAGCGGCGGGGCGCTCGGGGCGATCGTCGAGGTCGGACCGCGTGGCGCCTTCCCACTGCGCCTGCAGCACGCCCTGCACTACGTCCGCCCACGCGTCGCGCTGGTGGGTGACGCCGCGCACGCGATCCACCCGCTGGCCGGACAGGGGGTCAACCTCGGCTTCCGCGACGTCCGCGCACTGACTGAGGTGCTCCTGGACGCGGTCGCACAGGACGCCGATCCGGGCGATGTCGACCTGCTGCGGCGCTACGAGCGCGAGCGGCAGCCCGACAACGGCGCCATGCTGCTGGCGATGGACGCCTTCAAGCGCGGCTTCGGCACCACCGCGGCGGCGCTGCGCTGGGCGCGCAACCTCGGCCTCGACGCGGCCGATCGCTCCGGTCCACTGAAGCGGGCCGTGATGCGTCGCGCGATGGGGCTCGGCTAGCCGGCGAGTCCCGCGCTGACCCGCTCCAGGCGCGCGCGGGCGTCGGTCGCGATCTCCTCGATGTCCCCCGCGACCATGGTCGACATCATGCCGGGATCGAGGAACCCGACGTCGACGCTGCCGTCGTCGTTCTCGCGCACGACCACGTTGCACGGCAGCAGCAGGCCGATGTCCGGCACCGCCTGCAGCGCGCGGTTGGCGAGCTGCGGGTTGCAGGCACCGAGGATCTTGTAGGGCCGGCGTTCGACGTCGATCTTCTTCTTCAGCGTCGCCTTGACGTCGATCTCGGTGAGGATGCCGAAACCTTCCTTCTGCAGCTCCGCGGTGACACGTTCGACCGCGTCGTCGAAGCTGCCGGCAAAGCGGGTCCAGAATCCATAGTCCATGGTGAGATCTCCCTTCGGTTGGTGAACGGGGCCCGGGCCCTCAGGTCGTCCCGGGCGTGAAATTGCGCAGGCGCAGGCTGTTGCTGACCACGAACAGGCTCGAGATGCTCATCGCCGCCGCCGCCAGCATCGGGTTGAGCAGCAGTTCCAGCCACGGGTAGAGCACGCCCGCCGCGACCGGGATCAGGGCCACATTGTAGGCGTAGGCCCAGAAGAAGTTGCCACGGATGGTCCCCAGCGTGCGCCGTGCCAGCGCGACCGCGTCGACCAGGCCGCGCAGGTCACCACGCATCAGGATCACGTCGCCGGCCTCGATGGCGATGTCGGTGCCGGTGCCGATCGCCACGCCGACGTCGGCACGCGCCAGCGCCGGCGCATCGTTGATGCCGTCGCCGACGAACGCGACGCGGCGGCCGGCCTGCTGCAGGCGGGCCACGGCGTCCGCCTTGTCGGCCGGCAAGACCTCGGCCTCCACGACGTCGATACCGGCACGGCGCGCCACCGCCCGAGCGGTGCGTGCGTGATCCCCGGTCACCATCGCGACCTCGAGACCGAGACGGTGCAGCGCGGCGACCGCCTCGATGCTGCCCTCCTTCAAAGGATCGGATACCGACATGATCGATGCCAATCGTCCGTCTATCGCAACAAATAACGGCGTTTTCGCGTCATCTGCCATCGCATCGACGAGCGTGGCATGGGCCGAGAGGTCGATCCCGAGCCGGGCCATGTAGCGGTCGGCGCCGACCTGCACGAGGCGCCCCTCGACCTCGGCCTCGAGGCCGAAGCCGGGCTCGGCCAGGAACGTCGTCGGTTCGGGCAGCGCGAGGCCCCGCTCGCGTGCGCCGGCGACCACCGCCGTCGCGATCGGGTGCTCGCTGCGCGTCTCGGCGGCCGCGGCCAGGCGCAGCCCTTCGCGCTCGTCGCCATCGAGCGTGACCAGGTCGGTCAGCACCGGGCGGCCCAGCGTCAGCGTCCCGGTCTTGTCGAGCATCGCCGTGTCGACCCGCGCCAGCCCCTCCAGCGCCGTGCCCTCGCGGAACAGCGTACCGAGCTCGGCCGCCTTGCCGGTGCCGACCATGATCGCGGTCGGTGTCGCGAGACCCATCGCGCAGGGGCAGGCGATCACCAGCACCGAGACCGCGGCGACGAACGCGAAGCTGAGCGTCGGCGCGGGCCCGAAAGCGAGCCAGACCGCGAAGGTCAGGACCGCCAGGACGAGGACCACCGGCACGAACACGCCGGCGATGCGGTCCGCCAGCGCCTGGATCGGCGGTTTCGCGGCCTGCGCGTTCTCGACCAGGCGGATGATCTGCGCCAGCACGGTGTCGGCGCCGACCCGCGAGGCGGTGAACGTGAACGCTCCGGTGCCGTTGACCGTGCCGCCGGTCACCTCGCTGCCAGCCCGTTTCTCCACCGGCACCGGCTCACCGCTGATCATCGCCTCGTCGACGTAGCTCACGCCGTCGAGCACGATGCCGTCGACCGGCAGCCGCTCGCCGGGTCGCACGACGATCACGTCACCGGGCACCACGTCGTCGATCGGCAGCTCCAGCTCCTTTCCGTCGCGACGCACCCTGGCGCTCTTGGCCTGCAGCGTCATCAGCTTGCGGATCGCCTCCGAGGTGCGCCCCTTGGCGCGCGCCTCCAGCGTCTTGCCGAGCAGGATCAGCGTGACGATCACCGCGGCCGCCTCGAAGTAGAGGTTGGCGGTCCCTTCCGGGAACAGCCCCGGCACCAGAACCGCCAGCACCGAGTAGCCGTAAGCGGCGCTGCTGCCGAGCATCACCAGCGTGTTCATGCCGGGACTGGCGTGCTTGAGCTCGCCCCAGCCGGCGCGGTAGAAACGCCGCGCGGCCCAGAACTGCACCGGCGTCGCCAGCAGCCACTCGGCGACGTGCCAGGCCCCCGCCGGCGCGACGCCTGCGAGCAGGTCGCCGAGGCCGGTCCAGAGCATCGGTCCCATTGCCAGCACGACCACCGGCAGCGTGAACAGCAGCGCGATGCGCAGGTCGTGGTGCAGGCCGGCCAGCTCGCGCGCCCGCGCATCGCGCTCACGGTCGCCGCCGGCGTCGACCGGGGTGGCGCGGTAGCCGGCGTCGCGGATGACCGCTTGCAGGCGGCCCGGGGCGACGGTCGCCGGAAGGTAGTCGACCACCGCGCGCTCGGTCGCCAAATTGACGCTGGCGTCGAGCACGCCGGGTTCCTTCCTCAGCACCCGCTCGACGCGCGACACGCAGGCAGCGCAGGTCATGCCCTCGACCTGCAGCTCGAGCCGCGCCCGAGCCGTGGTGTAGCCGGCGTCGTCGACCGCGGCGAGCAGCGCCGGCAGATCGGCGCTGTCGTCGTCGAGTTCGATGCGGGCCTGCTCGGTCGCCAGGTTGACGGTCGCCTCCCGGACTCCGGGCTGGCGCCTGAGCACGCGCTCGACGCGGGAATCGTCTCACTCATGTGCCAGGTTCTCGCAATCACCACGCTTTGCCTCGAGAGTGCCCGCCGCCACATAGATCAGGCCACCGTAAACCGGTTCACAGACGACCCCGCCGAACCGTTTGCGCACCGCCTGCAGTGGCCGCTCCGAGAAAAAGTCGGGACCCACGCCAAATGGTTTGCACAGGCTGACGAACAGGCCGAAGAGCCAGCTCGGCCAGCGAGGAGGACGTCGCCCATCGACGATCGCCATGCGACCACTCGGAGCGAGGGCCCCTGCCAACCTTTCCACCAGCTGATCACACCGGCTCCCGAGGTAGCCAAGCACGCCGGTAGCGAGTGCGGCATCGATGGGACCGGTGGGTGAATACGTGCGCAAATCGGCCTCGACCAACTCCACGTTGGTCCACCCAGCCCGGCTTACACGGTCGCGAGCGCAATCGAGCATCCGGGCGCTGAAGTCGACCCCGATGATCCGCCCGCGCGGTCCGACCGCACGCTGGAGGCCAGCGAAATTCAGCCCGGTCCCGCAGCCGAGATCGATCACCGACTGCCCAGGATGCAACTCCAGGAGCTCCATGGCGCGTGACCGATAGCGCTCGATCCGCAGTCCGAGCAGCCTGTAGAGGATCATTGCCTGGTCGTAGCTCGAGGCCTGTCTCTCGTAGGCCGCGTGCACTCTGTACCCGTCATGCAATATGTTCATGGTCTCCAGCCTCCACCGTGCGGCACTGGGTCACGGTCAGCGGTACTTCAGGACCTCCATCAGCTCGGCGACGATGCTCTCGGTGTCGCCACGCTGCCCGGCCGAGACGACGTGGTCGCGCAGGTGGCTCTGCAGCACCAGCCCGCCCACCTTGTCGAGCGCGCCCTGCACCGCCTTGATCTGCTTGAGCACGTCGACGCAGTAGATGGTCTCGTCCTCGCACATGCGCAGCACGCCCTCGACGTGACCCTTGATTGACAACAGCCGTCGCCGCGCCGACTCGCGGGTCGCCGGGTCGAGGCGCAGGCCGTGGCAGCCCAGGTCGCTCATGCGGCCTCCGCCGTGTAACCCTCTTCGACCACCGCGGCGACCAGTGCAGCGACGTCGGCCGTGCCCTCGACCTCTGCCACCTGGTCGTTGCGGTCGACGCGGGTCACCGCCGTCACGCCCGGCACCGCCTCCAGCGCCTTCCTCACCGCGGCCTCGCAGTGGCCGCAGGTCATGCCCATCACTTTCAAGCTCGTCATATCACCCTCCGCAATCCCTCCCCGGGTGGGGTGGGTATAGAAAGTATCGACCATGACGGACCGGCAGTCAACCGCCCTGCGTCGCGGTGCGTTGTCACGCCGGTGAGCGCCGGTCATACTCGCGATACGGTCAGGGGGAGAACCGATGCAGGTCGACAACAACCGGGTGGTCTCGTTCCACTACCTGCTGCGCGACGACGAAGGCAACGAGCTCGGCCACAGCGGCGAGGTCCCGGTGACCTACCTGCACGGCCACGGCAACCTGGTGCCCGGCCTCGAGACCGGCCTGCTCGGCCACGAGGACGGCGAACGGCTGGAGTTCAGCGTGCCGCCGGAACAGGGCTACGGCGCGCACCAGAACCTGCCGTCGCAGCGCGTGCCAATCAAGCGGCTGCTCGGCGGCAAGCGACCGCAGCCGGGCGAGGTGGTCGCCTACCAGGCCGACGACGGCACCCGCCAGGCGACCGTGATCAAGGTCGGCAAGTTCAACGTCGACGTCGACCCCAACCATCCACTGGCCGGGCAGACGCTGCACTTCGAGGTCGAGATCCTCGAGGTGCGCGAAGCGACCGCCGAGGAGCTGGCCCACGGTCACGCCCACGGCCCCGGTGGCCACCAGCACTGAGTTCAAGGACGGACCGACCCGAATGAGCGACAACACCACCCGCAGCCTCGCCGTATTCTGTGACTTCGAGAACGTCGCGCTCGGCGTGCAGGACGCCAAGTACAGCGCCTTCGACATCCGTCGCGTGCTCGAGCGCCTGCTGCTCAAGGGCAACATCGTGGTCAAGAAGGCCTACTGCGACTGGGCGCGCTACAAGCAGTTCAAGGCGCCGATGCACGAGGCCTCGTTCGAGCTGATCGAGATCCCGCACGTGCGCCAGTCGGGCAAGAACTCGGCCGACATCCGCATGGTCGTCGACGCCCTCGACCTCTGCTACACCAAGGCCCACGTCGACACCTTCGTGATCATCAGCGGCGATTCCGACTTCTCGCCACTGGTCAGCAAGCTGCGCGAGAACGACAAACTGGTGATCGGCGTCGGCGTCAAGCAGTCGACCTCCGACCTGCTGACCTCGAACTGCGACGAGTTCATCTACTACGACGACCTCGTGCGCGAGAGCGGCAAGAAGAAGCGCAGCCGACGCAAGCCCGCGGCGGAGAAGGGCGAGGGCGAGCGCAAGAGCAGCTCGGCGAAGCCGGCGAGCGAGGAGGAGACCCGCCAGGAGGCGTTCGACCTGGTCCTCGAGACCGTCGAGGCGCTGTACGAAGAGCGCGGCGACCAGGACAACATCTGGGGCTCGATGGTCAAGCAGGCACTGAAACGGCGCCAGCCCGGATTCAGCGAGGGCTATCACGGGTTCCGCAGCTTCAACGTCCTGCTCGAGGAGCTGCGCGACCGCGGGTTGCTCGAGCTCGAGCACGACGACAAGTCGGGTGGCTACATCATCCGCAGTTACGCCCAGGATGAGTAAGCCCTTGATAAACAGCTTGCATGGCATAGGCTGGTAGCAACGATGCGCGTCGGCCCGAGGCCGGCGCCTGGCAGCGGACGGGCGGCATGAGCTACGACGTTCTCTTCTACGGTGTGGTCAAGCCGGGGCACGATCCCGAGCAGGCGCGCGACAACCTCGCGGCGCTGTTCAAGACCGAGCGCGGCAAGGTCGACCCGCTGTTCTCAGGCAGCGAGGTGGTCATCAAGCGCGGGGTCGACGAAACCACCGCGAAGCGCTACCAGGCCGCTTTCGCCAAGGCCGGGCTGGTCTGCCAGTTGCGCGACGCATCGAGCGCGGCACCGGATGCCACGACCGGGGCGGGGGAGGGCGAACCGAGTGTCGCCGAGGCCGGCAGTCGCCTCTCGCCGGAGAGCCCCGAGGCCCCGCCGGCACCCGACACCAGTCACCTCAGCGCCGCCCAGGAGGGTGTCGACGTGCTGGAGGGGTTCGAGGTGCCGGAGCCGCCGCCCGCCCCGGACGTCAGCCACCTGTCGGCGAGCGCCGAGGTCGACGACCTGCTCGAGGGGGTCGAGCGCGAACCGCCGCCGCCACCGCCCGACATCAGCCACCTCTCGGCGAGCGAGGCCGAGGACCTTACGGCCGACATCGAGCGCGAGCCGGCCCCGCCACCGCCCGACATCAGCCACCTGACCACGGCCGAGACCGGGACCGACGTGCTGGAAGAGCGCGAGGAAGCGGCGCCGCCACCCCCGCCGGACATCAGCCACCTGGGCATGGCCGACGACGAGGAGCGGAACTGAGCGGTCTGCTGCGCGCGCGGCGCGCTCAGGGCATCTGGATCCCGCCGCCCGGCAGGCCACCGCCGGGCATCCCCCCGGCACCCCCCTTCGGGATGACGATCTGCGAGGCGGCCTCGCGGCGCGCCTCCTCGATCTGGCGCGCGGTCTCCTCGAGCTGCACCTCGGCGGCCCCGGCGAAGTTCTCGATCGCCTCGGCGAGCGAGCTCGCCTCGATCTGGAAGGTCAGTGGGATCGCACCCATCGGCGTCAGCAGCTGCGCCTGGCCGACGAACAGCACCGGTCGCGCGCTGTCGTCCGCGCCGCTGCTGTCGACCGGGGTCAAGCGCCGGATGGTGCCGACCCGCTGGTCACTGAACACCTCCTCGCGGTACAGCGCATCGGGGTCCATCTTCAGCTCGGTGGAGGGGTCGTGGCTCATCTCGGCATCCTGGCTTGGGTTCGCGGGGTGGGCAGGGTAGCAGACGGGAAACGCCGGCGCTAAATGTCGTACTCCTCGTAGAGCTCGCGCAGACCCGGCTTGTTGTCGAGGATCTCCTCGCGCGTGAGCCCTTCGAGCTCGTGCGGGAAGACCAGCCAGCGGTCGCTCTCGTGGACGTAGTAGTCGGGCACCAGGTCGGTGAGATTGTTGGCCGGCTTGTACCACGGTGTCGCGATGCGGATCTCGTCCGGGGCATTGCGCCGCGCGCGGGCACGCAGCGTGTCGATCACCGCCTTGATGCTGAGCCCGGTATCGAACACGTCGTCGACCAGCAGCAGGGGGTCGGAGGCATCGATGTTGCGCACCACGTAACCGAGGCCGTGCACGCGCACCTCGCGGCTGCGCTGGGCGATGCCGGTGTAGGAGGAGGTGCGGATGGCGATGTGGTCGGCCGCGACGCCGAAGACTTCGAACAGCTCCTGCACCGCGATGCCCACCGGCGTGCCACCGCGCCAGACGCCGACGATGAAGCTCGGACGGAAGCCGCTCTTGAGCACCATCAGGGCCAGGCGGAAGGAGTCCTCGAGCAGCTGCTGTGCCGTGATGTAGTGCTTGTCGAGCATGGCGCCTGCCTCGCGACGGAGCGGCCAACCTACCCCGCGCCCGGGGGGAGCGCAACTGCTCCGGATCAAGCCGGGCCGGCGGGACGATTGCCCCTGCCTGCGCTGCCGGGTAGCCTCGGCGCAACGACCGCGCGGCCGTCCGTCGCGCAGCAGCAGGAGAGGTCACGATGGACGCCATTGCCCGTTACTTCCGTCTCGCCGAACGCGGCACCGACGTCGCCACCGAGGTACGCGCCGGCTTCACGACCTTCCTGACGATGGCCTACATCCTGTTCGTCAATCCGCAGATCCTCAGCCTGACCGGCATGCCGGCGCAGGACGTCGCGGTGGCCACCGCGCTGGCGGCGGCGATCGCCACGCTGATCATGGGCCTCTACGCCAACTTCCCGTTCGCGCTCGCGCCGGGCATGGGGCTCAACGCCTACTTCACGTTCGGCGTAGTCCAGGGGCTCGGCGTCGACTGGCCGATCGCGCTGACCGCGGTGCTGATCGAGGGCGTGCTGTTCATGGCGCTGGCGATGACCGGCATGCGCACGCTGCTGGTCAACGCCATTCCCCACTGCATCAAGATCGCGACCATCACCGGCATCGGTCTGTTCCTGGCCATCATCGGCTTCGAGAACGCCAAGCTCACCGTCGACCACCCGGCGACGCTGGTCACCCTCGGCAACCTCAAGGACCCGTCGGTGCTGCTCGCGCTGGGCGGCATCGTGCTGATCGGCGCACTGCTGGTGAAGCGGATCAAGGGTGCGGTGCTGATCGGCATCCTCGCACTGACCCTGGTCGCCTGGCTGACCGGGCTCGCGCCGGTGCCCGACACGTTCGTCGCGCTGCCGCAGCTGCCGCGCGAGACGCTGATGGCGATCGACTTCAGCCAGGCCTTCACCGGCGCGATGCTGACCGTGGTGATCGCGTTCCTGTTCGTCGACCTGTTCGACACCGCCGGCACGCTGCTCGGCGTCGGGCGCCTCGCCGGGCTGCTCGACAAGGACGGCAACCTGCCCGGTTCGGAACGCGCCTTCATGTCCGACGCCACCGGCACCACCGCCGGCGCGCTGCTCGGCACCAGCACCGTGACCACCTACATCGAGTCGGCGACCGGCATCGAGGAGGGCGGGCGCACCGGCCTGACCGCGGTGGTGGTGGCCGCGCTGTTCCTGCTGTCGCTGTTCTTCACGCCGCTGTTCACCGCAGTGCCGGCGCTGGCCACCGCGCCGGCGCTGATCGTGGTCGGCGCGATGATGATGCTCGGCGCGCGCGAACTCGACTGGACGCAGATGGACGAGGCGGTGCCGGCGTTCCTGACCGTGGTCACGATGCCGTTCACCTACTCGATCGCCCACGGCATCACGCTCGGGATCGTCTCCTACGTCCTGATCCACGTCGCGATCGGCCGTGCCGGCCGGATCCACCCGGTGATGTGGGGCCTGGCAGCGGCGCTGATCGCGTTCCACACGCTGTGAACGCGGCCGACCCGGAGCTGGCGGAGGCGTGCCGCGCGCGCATCCGCACCATCCCCGACTTCCCGAAACCCGGCATCCTGTACCGCGACATCACGCCGTTGCTCGCCGACGGCCCGCTGTTCCGCCGCGTCACCCACCACTTCGCGACCGCCTGCGAGCGCCTGGAATGGGCACCGGACGTGCTGGTCTCACCGGAGGCCCGCGGCTTCATCTTCGGTGCCGCGCTGGCCCATGAACTGGGCATCGGCTTCGTGCCGGTACGCAAGCCGGACAAGCTGCCACACACCACCCACCGCGTCAGCTACGACCTCGAGTACGGCAGCGACGCGATGGAGATCCACGTCGACGCGCTGCAGCCGGGCCAGCGCGTGGTGGTGATCGACGACCTGCTCGCCACCGGCGGCACCGTCGCGGCCTGCGCAGACCTGGTCGCCGCGCACGGCGTGAGCGTCAGCGGCGCGCTGTTCCTGGTCGAGCTGAGCACACTCGGTGGGCGCGCGCGACTCGCGCCGCTGCCGGCGCATGCGCTGCTCGACTACCCCGACTGAAGACGACCCGGAAACCGTCCCATGACCCAGTTCGAACTGCTCGCGACGCTGCTGACGCTGGCGGCCCTGTCGAGCTACTTCAACCACCGTGTTCTGCGCCTGCCGCAGACCATCGGCGTGATGCTCGTCGCGCTGGTCGTCTCGCTCGTGCTGCTGCTTGCCGGACCGCTGGCCGACGGGGTGGAGGCGACCGCGGCGCGGATGCTGCTGGCGATCGACTTCGACGACACGCTGCTCCACGGCATGCTCGCGTTCCTGCTGTTCGCCGGCGCGCTGCACGTCAACCTGGGCGATCTCGCGGAGCAGGGCGGGGTGATCGCGCTGCTGGCCAGCCTCGGCGTGGTCGGCGCAACCTTCCTCGCCGCCAGCGCGGCGTGGCTGGTGTTCGGCGCGCTAGGCATCGAGGTGCCGCTGATCTGGTGCCTGGTGTTCGGCTCGCTGATCGCGCCCACCGACCCGATCGCGGTGCTCGGCATCCTCAAGACCGCAGGCGCGCCGAAGAGCCTGGAGACCAAGATCACCGGCGAGTCGCTGTTCAACGACGGCGTCGCGGTGGTGGTGTTCCTGGTGCTGCTCGGCGTCGCGACCGGACAGGCCGAGGCGACGCCCGGCGCGATCGCCTGGCTGTTCGTGCAGGAGGCGGTCGGTGGAGCGTTGTTCGGGGGCGCCTGCGGCTGGATCGCCTACCGCATGCTGGCGACCGTCGACAACTACCAGGTCGAGGTGCTGATCACGCTGTCGCTCGCCACCGGCGTCTACGCGCTGGCCGAGGCGTGGCACTTGTCGGCACCGATCGCGATCGTCGTCGCCGGGCTGCTGGTCGGCAACCACGGCCGCCTGCTCGGCATGTCGGACAAGACCCGCGAGCACCTCGACACCTTCTGGGAGATGGTCGACGAGGTGCTCAATGCCGTGCTGTTCCTGCTGATCGGCATGGAGCTGCTGGTGCTGAGCCTGCGCGGTGAGTACCTGATCGCCGGACTGGTGCTGATCCCACTGGTGCTGCTGGCGCGGCTGGTCAGCGTCGGCCTGCCGGTCGGCCTGCTGCGCGCGCGGCGCACGTTCAGCCCGCACGTGGTCAAGATCCTCACCTGGGGCGGGCTGCGCGGCGGCATCTCGGTGGCGCTGGCGCTGTCGCTGCCGGAGTCACCGGTGCGCGACCCACTGGTCACCGCGACCTACGTGATCGTGGTCTTCTCGATCCTGGTCCAGGGCCTGACCATCGGTCCGTTGCTGAAGCGCACGGTCGGCAGCGGCGCCGAGCCCCGCGACCACTGACCTCGATCAGAGGTCACGCACGTCGACGAAGCTGCCGCTCGGACGCTCCTGCAGCGTGGGCAGCAGGTCGGCGATGCGCTCGGCCGCAGCGCGCGGATCGGGCATCGCCGCGGAGCCGCGCGCGGCACGCAGCCGCTCCAGCGACGGGAAGCGCGTGGCGTCGGTGCGCGCCGGATCACACAGTTCATCCTGCATCTCGGTGTCGACCAGCCCCGGCGCCAGCGCCAGCAGCTGGCTGTCGGGAAACTCGTGGGCGTAGAGCTGGGTGAGCATGTTCAGCGTCGCCTTGGAGAGCGCGTAGGCGCCCCAGCCGCGGTGGCCGACCACCGCCGCCCCCGACGAGATCAGCACCACCCGGTCGACCGGAAGCGGCCGCGCCAGCAGCCAGTCCAGGATGCGCTTGTTGGCCCAGACGTTGACCGTCATCACCTCCTCGAGCGTGGCGACCGGCGTTGCGGCGAGGTCGCGAATCGGCCCGAGCACGCCGGCATTGAGGATCGCGAGGTCGAGCCGCTCGACGCCGTCGAGCAGCCGCGCCAGCGCCGGCGCGATGGCGTCGGCATCGCCGAGGTCGCAGGTGACGTCGTGCAGTTCGCCGTCGAGGCCGTCGCAGCCGCGCCGGCTGACGCCGTAGACCTGCCAGCCACGCTGCAGGTAGGCCTCGGTGAAACCGCGGCCGAGGCCGCTGCTGTTGCCGGTGACCAGGACACGACCGGTCATGCGCTTGCTCCCTTGGTGGATTGCGTCTCCATTCTAGCCGCCGTTGCCCGGGCGCCCGTCGCGCGCGATAGTTGGCCGAGCGAAACAACCCGGAGCACACGATGGCCCCGACCCTGGTCTGCTGGCGATGCGGCGAAGCGCTGCGCGACGACCTGCCGCGGATCTTCCCGCGACTCGAGAAGTGCCGCGCCTGCGGCAGCGACCTGCACGTCTGCCGCATGTGCCGCTTCTACGCCCCGCAGTACACCACCAAGTGCAGCCACGACCGCGCCGAGCCCGCGCGCGAGGTCGACATCGCCAACTTCTGCCAGCATTTCCGGCTGCGCCCCGGCGCTCATTCAGGGGACGGCGACGTGACCTCGCGGGCACGCGGCGAGCTCGATGCGCTGTTCGGTGGCGACCCATCCGATGCGCCGGACCCGACAGCCGAACCCGCCGCGAGCGACGACCCATTCGACGAACTGAAGTCGCTGTTCGGGAAACCCGACGGGTCGTCCTGAGCGGGCGGTGCCGACCCGTTGTCGCGTCGGGCTGACGCTCGGTACGCGAGCCGCTTCGACGACGGCGAGGCAAGCCGGCCCAACTAGCTGAGATCGAGCGCGTGTGCCTTGAGATCGGCGAAATCGATCACCTCCAGGGTGCGCGCATGGGTCGCGCGCAACACCACCTTCGGCGCCAGCCCCACCTCGAACGCCTCCTGCCAACGCGCCGCGCAGAGGCACCAGCGGTCACCGGGCTTCAGGCCCGGGAAGGCGAACTGCGGCATCGGCGTGCTCAGGTCGTTGCCGCGTGAGCGGCTGAACTCGAGAAACTCGGCCGTCACCTGCACGCAGACGCTGTGCACGCCGAGATCCTCGGGTCCGCTCTCGCAGGCACCGCTGCGCGTGAAGCCGGTGCGCGGGGAGAGCGAGCAGCTCTCGAGCGGCTCGTCGAAGACATTGCGGTGTGAATCCATCGCCGGCTCCTGGGTTGAGAGGGCGCCCATTGTCACGCCGAAGCGGGCGCACCTCACTGACCCGGGTCAGGCGCCGGCGAGCTCCAGGCGCAACCCGTCGTGGGCCATCAGTACATCGTCGATGCCGGCCGTGCGCGCCTCGGCCAGACGCGTCTCCTCCGCGTCAGGCACCGGGTAGAGGTGGCTGAGCACCAGCCTGCCCGCGCCCGCCTCGCGTGCCAGCCGACCGCACTCCGACGCGGCCATGTGCCCGGCCACCTTGCGGGCATCGGGAAAGCTGCAGTCGGCGACCAGCAGGTCGCAGCCGCGTGCGAAACCGGCCAGTGCCGGGTCCCAGTCGGCGTCGCCGGTCACGACCAGGGACCTGCCAGCGTGGCTGAAGCGGTAGGCCAGGCTCGGCATGCTGTTGGTATGCACGGTCGGCGCACTGCGCACGTCGACCCCGTTGAAGGCCCACGCCCGCGCGGCCTCGGCGATCCGCAGGTCGAGGGCCTTGGGCGGCGCCACGGTGGCGATGCGCTCGGCGAAGAAGTCGCCGAATCCGCTCGGACCGAACAGGTGCAGGGGGCGCACGTGACGATGGCCCGGCGTCGCCTTCAGCGCATGCACCAGCAGCACCAGGTCGCCGATGTGATCGGGATGGACGTGGGTGATGAATACCGCGTCGAGCGCGGTGCAGTCGCCCCCCGCCTCGGCGAGGCGGCGCAGCACACCGCTGCCGCAGTCGACCAGCGCCGACAGGCCCGGCGCCTGCAACCAGTAGCCGGCGCAGGCGCGCTCCGGCAGCGGCACGCCGGTGCCGCTGCCGAGCACGGTCAGGACCATGCCGGTGTCGTTCATCCGATCCGGGCGACCAGCTCGCGAACCCGCTCGGGGTCGACCGCGGCGCGTACGTCGCCGCCGTGCTTCAGCGCACTGCCGACGATCACGCCGTCGGCGCGCCCGACCAGCGCCGCGACCGACGCAGCATCCACGCCACTGCCGACCAGGACCGGTGCGGTGCCGGCGGCCGTGCGCGCGGCATCGAGCTGATCGGGATCGGTCGGCCGGCCGGTGCCGCTGCCCGAGACGACGACGGCGTCGGCCCCGCCGCGTTCGACCAGGTCGGTGACCTCGTCGCAGAGCGGGCGCGGCGCGCCGAGCGGCGCCGAGTGCTTGACGTCGACGTCGGCGACGATGCGGATGCCGGTGGCACCCAGGCGCCCCCGCTCGCGCAGCAACCGGTCGGCCGATCCCTCGATGACGCCCTGATCGGTGACCCGCGCACCGCACAGCACGTTGACGCGGATGAACGCACCACCGACGGCATGGGCCACGGCCAGCGCGGCGAGGGCGTCGTTGCGCAGGCAGTTGATGCCGAGCGGCAGCTCGTGCCGTTCGCGCACCGCGCCAGCCAACGCGGTCATGTCGGCGATGACGTGCGCCGGCAACGCACCGGGGTGAAACGGCACGTCGCCGAAGTTCTCAAGCATCAGGCCGTCGACGCCACCGCCGGCCAGCGCGTCGGCATCGGCCAGCAGCCGCTCGCGGATCGCCGCACGGTCGCCAGCGTAACGCGGCGCTCCCGGCAACGGCAGCAGGTGCAGCATGCCGATCACCGGCAGCGGCCGGTCGACCCAGTCGGGGAGCAGGGCTCGCATCAGGCGGGCGGCGCCTCGAGGCCGTCGACGGCCACGAGCCGCGAGTCGGCCAGGCCCTGGCGCACCTCGCGCCACGGTGCGTAAGCCTCGGAGTCGTACCAGGCGCGCAGGCGCTCCATGCTCGGGAACTCGATGATCACCATGCGGCGCGGTTGCCAGTCGCCCTCGAGGCACTGCATCTCACCGCCACGCGCGAGGTAGCGGCCACCGTAGTCGCTCGCGATGCGCACCACGGCCTCGAGATAGCCGCTGGCGCGGTAGGCATCCATGTCGTGCGGTGCCACGTCGGCAAGAAGGTAGGCGGGCATGGATTCGCTCCGGATGGCTCGCCACGGATCGGGCGCAGGCCCAGTGTAGCCGCCGCACGGACCCCTGCAGCGCATCTGCTAAGATGGCCGCCTCCCGCCACGCCGCCCACCCCAAGGCCGCCGCCATGTCCGAAGAAGAGATCCCCTACGACGTCGCCGCCCGCGAGGCGGTCGAACTCGGCAACCGGCTGGCCGACGAGGACCAGGAGGCGCACCTGTGGGACCTCGCCGACGGCCTGCTGGCCGGCGCGATCCAGTACTGGCTCTATGCCCGCCAGCCTTGCGGCGACCCGCGCTGCGAGGAGTGCGCCGACGTCAGCACCGCCGAACAGCGGCTCGTGATGCTGCGCCAGCTCACCGACGAGTACGCACGCGACAGCGAGTACTACCACACCCCGACCGACAGCAACGTCGGCCGCGCCTGAACCCGGGCCCCTGGAGGCAGTTGAGCCGCGTCAATCAAATATATTAGTAATTTCTGATATACTTGACTTCACAACCGATTGCGGGAGAGCCGACATGGCCGTAGTGGAGCTGACCGACGCGACGTTCGAGCAGGCCGTCGCCGACAACGACCTGGTGCTGATCGACTTCTGGGCGCCCTGGTGCGGCCCGTGCCGCAGCTTTGCGCCGATCTACGAGAAGATCGCCGAGCGCCACCCCGACGTGGTCTTCGCCAAGGTGAACACCGAGGAGGAGCAGGCGCTCGCCAATCACTTCCAGATCCGCTCGATTCCGACGGTCATGGTGATCCGCCAGAAGGTGATCCTGATGGCCCAGCCTGGCGTGCTGCCCGAGAGCGCACTCGAGGACGTCATCGCCAAGGCGCAGGAACTCGACATGGATACGGTGCGCGCCGAGATCGCCGCCGAGGAGCAGCAGGCGCAGCCGGCCACCGCCTGAGCGCCGCTCAGCCCTCCAGGAGCGGAAGCGCCGGAGGACGGCGCAGGCCAGCAACGATCGCCAGGTAGTCCGGTTCGCCCGGGTCGATGTATCCGTGGCGAACCAGGAAGTCGATGGCGACCAGTGCGCAATTCGGCTTGAACTCCTCGCCCTCGCGAAGCGTGTCGGCGAGACGGTCGAGGGTCCATAACTCGAATGCCTCGACCTCGCCATCGTGGGCGCGCGGCTCGAAATCGGCCGGCAGCTCGAGGTCGTAGGTGTAGATCACGTCCGGCTTCAGGCCGTGCACGTTCTCGTGACAGTAGGTGACCGCGCCGACCGGGCGTGCCGCTGCGACCAGTTGCTCGGGAATCGACGCCTCCTCGGCGCACTCCTTGACCAGGTTCTCGGCGAGCGTCAGCTCGTATGGAAGGCCGCCGGCAACCACCTGGTCGAGCCGTCCCGGGAAGTTCCACTTGTCGCGCGCACGCCGCGCCACCCAGACCAGCAGTTCGTCGCGGCGGCGCACGTAGCCGTTGAGATGCTGACCGAACGCGCGCACGCCGAAGTGTGGCGCCGCGGCCCGATCGAGAGTGCAAACCGCCGCCTCGCGGTTGCCAGGCGTCACCGGGTAGCGCTCACCGTGGTAGCGCGGCACCACCCCCTCGTCGACCAGCGCACGCACGACCCGGTCGAGCGCCTCGCTCGCCGCCTCAAAGGTCCATAGCCCGCGCTGCAGCGCAACGCCGTCGCTGCCGATGGCGAACACCTCGGGAAAGGACTCGAGATGCACGATGAAATCCGTTCGCAGCCACCCGACGCACTTGCCGGCCGCGCGGAACGGCACGAATCCCGCCGGATCGTGGCGATTGCAGGCTTCGATACGGTCGAGGTAGGCCATGCGCTGGGGGTCGATGAGGTGAACTCCGGAGCGCAAGCATGCCTTGCGGTGCCGTGTCGGTACACCCCCGCAGGTCAAGCGGTGGCGATCACCGTGAACTGCGCGCGACGGGCCTGGGCACGCCCAGATGACGCGTATACTGCCGGTTCAGAAGTCTGACGGCCCGCGGCCGATGCCCAAGATTCCCAGGCGACACGCAGGACTGCTCCTGGCGTTTTTCACCTCGCTGCTGATGTCCTGCCTGATGTCGCTGGTGGTGACGGTGCGCCACGTCGGCTTCGTCGCTGACGTCTGGCCGCTCTGGTTCGAGGCCTTCCCGGTGGCCTTCGTGGTCGCTTTCCCGACGGTGCTGGTCGTGCTGCCGCTGGCGCGGCGGCTGGTCGAGCAGGTAACGGAGTAACGCGGTCAGCCGGCGCTGGCCGCGGCGATCGCCTCGTCGACCACGTCGCGCTGGCTGTTGAAGCAGCCACGGTAGGCGAAGTCGTCGACCAGCACGTGACCGTAGAGCCAGTTGGTCAGAAACTCGCGCACCTCGGCGCGCACGGTGGCCTCCTCGGCGTGCAGTTCGTGCTCCTGGATCTCGAGAAGTCGCTCGTGGATGCGACGGTGCTCGCTGGCGTGGTAGGCGAGGCCGTCGTAGTCGCAGTCGGCCATCGCGCGCTCCTCGCGTGCGAAGTGACTCAGCACGACCTGCATCAGCTGCCCGAACAGTGCATCGATGGCGTCGCGGCCAAGGTGGCGGTCGTGGGCCGCGACGAGCTCGTTGAGCGCGATGATGATGTTCTCGTGATCCGCATCGAGTTCGGCGACGCCGACGCTCATGTGCTCACCCCAGCGCACCCCGAGCGGTGCACCCTGGTCCTCCACGCTCATCGTCACCCCCAATGCCGGACGGGCGCCCGGCTGAAACGCTGTCGGTCGCGATCGATTCTGACAGGCGTACCGGGGAGGGGCAATGCCCATACCGGCCTGAATCTCTGGGGGGCTGGCTATAATGCGTTCACTCGCCTCGCCACCCGATCTGCAGGAACCATGATGAACGACACCGTTCCGTCGCTCGAGGTACGCGACCTGCACAAGCGTTTCGGGGAGCACGAGGTGTTGCGCGGCATCGATCTGAGTGCGCGCAAGGGCGACGTCATCTCCATCATCGGCAGCAGCGGCTCGGGCAAGAGCACGCTGCTGCGCTGTATCAACCTGCTCGAGGTCCCGGAGCGTGGCGAGATCGAAGTCCACGGCGAGCGGCTCGAGATGCGTGTCCGCCGCGACGGCCAGCGCGAGGCCTCCGATCGTCGGCAGTTGCAGCGCATCCGCACCCGCCTGGCCATGGTGTTCCAGAACTTCAACCTCTGGTCGCACATGACCATCCTCGAGAACGTCATCGAGGCGCCGATCCAGGTCCTCGGCACCCCGAAACGCGAGGCGATCGCGCAGGCCGAGGCGCTGCTGCACAAGGTCGGCATGTACGAACGACGCGACTACTACCCGGCACACGTCTCCGGTGGCCAGCAGCAGCGCGCGGCGATCGCCCGCGCGCTGGCCATGGAGCCGGAGGTGATGCTGTTCGACGAGCCGACCTCGGCCCTCGACCCCGAGCTGGTGGGCGAGGTCCTCGCGGTGATGCGCACCCTTGCCGAGGAAGGGCGCACGATGCTGGTCGTGACCCACGAGATGGCCTTTGCCCGCGACGTCTCGAGCGAGGTCGTGTTCCTGCACGAGGGCGCCGTCGAGGAAGCCGGCCCACCCGTCGAGCTGTTCGGCGCACCGCGCTCGGACCGGGTCCGGCAGTTCCTGCGCCACGAGAACTGATCCACGCCACCATGGAGAGAACCATGCCCCATCGCCTGACACTCACGCTGCTGCTCGTCCTGTTCACCGGTCCGCTGTTCGCCGAGACGCTGCGTATCGGCACCGAAGGCGCCTACCCGCCCTTCAACACCATCGGCAAGGACGGCCAGGTCGCCGGCTTCGACATCGACGTCGCGCGCGCGCTGTGCGAGCGGATGAATGCCGAGTGCACCTTCGTCACCCAGGACTGGGACGGCATCATCCCCGGCCTGCTGGCGCGTAAGTACGACGCCATCGTCGCGTCGATGTCGATCACCGAGGAGCGCAAGCGCGCGGTCGCCTTCACCGACCCCTACTACTCGAACAGCCTGAGCCTGATCGCGAAGGCGGGAGCGAAGATCGACACCGCGAACCTGGCGAAACACGCGCTGGGTGCGCAACGCGCCACCATCGCCGCCGACCACGCGACCGAGCTGGTCGGCGACGACGCCAAGCTCTACGACACCCAGGAGAACGCCTACCTGGACCTCGGCGCCGGACGCATCGACGTGCTGGTCACCGACACCCTGCCCGGCTACGACTGGCTGCAGTCGCCGCAGGGGCAGGGCTACGCGTTCGTCGGCGACAAGATCGACATCGACGACAAGATCGGCATCGCGCTGCGCAAGGGCGACGACGGCCTGCGCCAGCGCCTGAACGCCGCGCTCAAGGCGATCGTCGACGACGGCACCTACGCCAAGATCAACGCCAAGTACTTCCCGTTCTCGATCTACTGAGGCGCCGCGCTGCGATCGGGGGCTGAGAAGCGGTGTTCGACCTCCACGGCTTCGGCGACCAGCTGCTGCTCGGCCTCGGCATGACGCTGAAGGTCGCCGCAGGCGGCCTGGTGCTCGGCCTTGTCCTCGGCCTGCTCGGCGCGACGGCCAAGCTGTCGCGCGCGAAACCGCTCTACTGGCTGGCCGCGACCTACACGACGCTGATGCGCGGCCTGCCCGAGCTGCTGGTCGTGCTGATCATCTACTTCGGCACGGCCGGGCTGCTGACCCGCATCGCCGGCTGGCTCGGCCACGACGGCTACGTCGAACTCAGCCCCTACGCGGCCGGCATCGTCGCACTCGGCCTCGCCTTCGGCGCCTACGCCACCGAGGTGTTCCGCGGCGCCATCCAGGCGATCCCGGCCGGCCAGATCGAGGCGGCACGCGCCTGCGGCATGGGTCGGCTGCGGATCTTCTTGCGCATCACGCTGCCGCAGGCGTGGCGCGTGGCGCTGCCCGGTCTCGGCAACCTCTTCCAGGTGCTGGTCAAGGACACCTCGCTGATCTCGGTCATCGGCCTCGAGGAGCTGATGCGCAAGAGCCAGATCGCGATCGCCAACACCAAGGAGCCGTTCACGTTCTACTTCGCTGCCGCGCTGGTCTACCTGGCGATCACGGTCATCGTCATGCTCGGCCAGCACCGCGCCGAACGCTGGGCCGCGCGCGGGCAGCCGGGGAGCACCACGTGAATCTCGAGTGGGGGGTGATGCTCGAGAGCCTGCCGCGGCTGCTGCAGGGCACATTGCTGACGCTGGAGCTGGTGGCCCTCGCGCTGGTCGCCGGCGGACTGCTGTCGGTGCCGCTGGCGATGCTGCGCGTCTCGTCGAACCCGGTGCTGCGCGCGCTGCCGCTCGCCTACACCTTCTTCTTCCGCGGCACACCGCTGCTGGTGCAGCTGTTCCTGTTCTACTACGGCCTGGCCCAGTTCGAGGTGGTGCGCGAGAGCATCTTCTGGCCGATCGTGCGCGAGGCGTACTGGAGCGCGCTGATCGTCTTCACGCTCAACACCGGCGCCTACACCACCGAGATCCTGCGCGGTGCGATCCAGGCGGTGCCCCACGGCGAGGTCGAGGCGGCACGCGCCATGGGCATGTCGGGCGGCACGCTCTACCGGCGCATCGTGCTGCCGCGCGCCTACCGCATCGCGCTGCCGGCCTACGGCAACGAGATCATCCTGATGCTCAAGGCGAGCGCGCTGGCGAGCACCATCACGCTGCTCGACCTGACCGGCATGGCGCGTACCGTGATCGCCAAGACCTACCTGCCAGTCGAGATCTTCCTGGTCGCCGGCGCGATCTACCTCGCGCTGACCTTCCTGCTGGTGAACGGCTTCAGGCTGCTCGAGCGCCGCGTGCTGCGCTTCCAGCAGCCACGCACGGCCTAGCTGTTGCCGGCACGCACCAGCAGCCGGTCGAGCAGCGCCGCCGGCAGCAGCCGGCGCAGCACCGCGAACAGCCGCGTCGGCAACGTGACCGCGTAGCGACGCCGCGGCCGTGGGCTCTCGAGCGCGTGCACCACGGCCTCGAGCACCGCCTCCGGGGGCAGCGTGAACGGCGTGGTCGACTCGGCCGTCTCGAGCCGCCGGCGCATGCGCGTATAGCGTGCGCGGTGCACGCTGGCGTCGGCATCGATCCAGCGCTCGAACGCGGCCAGTGCGTTGGCGCGGAAGCGGCTCTCGATCGGACCGGGCTCGACCAGCGCGATGTGGATGCCACTGCCCGCGAGCTCCTGGCGCAGCGTGTCGGTCAGCCCCTCGAGGGCGAACTTGGTCGCGTTGTAGGCGCCGCGCCACGGCATCGCGACCAGCCCGAGCACCGAGCTGTTCATGACCACGCGGCCGTGGCCCTGCGCGCGCATCACCGGCAGCACGCGGTTGGTCAGCTCGACCCAGCCGAACAGGTTGCTCTCGAACTGGGCACGCAGCGCGTCGCGGGAGAGATCCTCGACCGCGCCGGCCTGGCCGTAGGCACCGTTGTTGAACAGCGCGTCGAGGGTGCCGTCCGTGCGCGCGAGCACGTCGTCGACCGCGGCCTGGATCGAGTCGCTGGCGTCGAGATCGAGTTGCAGTGCCTCGAAGCCCTGCGACGCGAGCGCGGCGACGTCGTCGGCACGCCGTGCCGTGGCGAAGACGCGCCAGCCACGTCCACGCAGACCCTCAGCGCAGCAGCGACCGATGCCGGTCGAGCAGCCGGTGATCAGCACCGAGCGGGGTGGGGCGCTCACGGACTTCAGTCGACCAGGCGTCCGGCGCGGTAGTCGGCGATCGCCTGGTCGATCTCGTCGCGGGTGTTCATGACGAACGGACCCCAGTGGGCGACCGGCTCGCCGAGAGGCCGCGCGGCGATCAGCAGCACGCGCGCCGGGTCATCACCGGCCACCAGCCGCACGCCGTGCTGGTCGTCGCCGACGCTGAGCACCCCGACCTGGTCCACGGCGAGTGCCCGTTCGTCGGCCGGCGGACCGATCGCGATCCGGCCCTCGAACACGTGGACGAAGGCGTGGTGGCCGGGCGGCAGCGGGAAGCTCGCCGCGGCGCCGGAAGGCAGCGTGAAATCGAGGTAGGTCGGATCGGTGACGATGCCGCGCACGGGTCCCGGCGTGCCGTCCACCTCCCCGGCCAGCACCTTGACCGTGACCCCGTCCGCAAGCGCCACCTCGGGCACCGCGTCGGGCGGGATGTCCTGGTAGCGCGGCGGGTCCATCTTGTGCGCCGCCGGCAGGTTGACCCAGAGCTGGAAGCCGGCCATGCGTCCCTCGTGCTGGCGCGGCATCTCGGAGTGGACGATGCCACGCCCGGCGGTCATCCACTGCACGCTGCCCGCCTCGAGCAGGCCGGCGTTGCCGGCACTGTCACGGTGTTCCATCGCCCCGGCGAGCATGTAGGTCACGGTCTCGAAGCCGCGATGCGGGTGGTCCGGGAAGCCGGCGAGGTAGTCGTCCGGATCACTGGAGCCGAAGGCGTCGAACAGCAGGAACGGGTCGAGCAGGGCGTAACGACCGGGCCCGAACAGCCGCACCAGGTGGACACCGGCGCCGTCGCTGGTCGGCTGGCCTCGCAACACCTGTTGGAGTACACGTGTCGTGGTCATCTCGTCTCCGTGGTGGGGGCGCACTCCCCGAGTCTAGCGGACCGGCGCTTGACCGCCGGCAACGCGCCGCGCCGCCCGTCAGGGCAACATCGTGCCGGTCCCGATGGCGCGGTAATGGAGAGAGCGATGCATGCCTGGCAGATCGTCGACGACTGGAAACGCGAGAACCTGAAGCGGGTCGAGTTGCCGAACCCCGACCCCGGCCGCGGCCAGGTGCTGCTCGAAATGCGTGCCGCCGCGCTGAATTACCGCGACCTGATCGTGCCGCTGCGCGGCTACGGGCGGAAGACCGGCACGCTGCCGCTGATCCCGGTCTCCGACGGCGTCGGTGTGGTGGTTGCGCACGGCGAGGGGGTCTCCGCGCCGGCGATCGGCACGCGCGTCTGCCCGCTGTTCATGCCGCGCTGGCAGGGCGGCGAGGCGACCGGGGCCAAGATCGACGCGACCCTCGGCGGCCCGCTCGACGGCGTGATGCGCGAGTTCATGGCGGTCGACGCCAACGCCGTGCACGCGGTCCCGGAGCACCTCGACGACACGCAGGCGGCGACCCTGCCGGTCGCCGCGCTGACCGCCTGGAGCGCGGTGGTCACGCACGGCCAGGTGCGGCCCGGGGCCCGGGTGCTGGTGCAGGGCACCGGCGGCGTATCGTTGTTCGCGCTGCAGTTCGCACGTGCGGCCGGCGCCCGGGTGTTCGTGCTCTCCGGTGATGACGCGAAGCTCGCACGCGCCATCGACATGGGCGCGGAGGCGGGGCTCAACTACAGGCAGACCCCGGCCTGGGGGAGCGAGGTCAAGGCGTGGGCCGGCGGCGACGGTGTCGACCTGGTGGTCGAGGTCGGCGGCGAGAAGACGCTGGGCGAATCGCTGCGTGCGGTGCGCGTCGGCGGCGAGATCGCGCTGATCGGCGTGCTCTCCGGGGGGCGCTTCGACATCCCGCTCGGCCCGGTCGTGACCCGTCACGTCCGCCTGCAGGGCATCACCGTCGGTCATCGGGATGGCTTCGCGGCGATGTGCGCGGCCATCGGGGAACACCGCCTGGTGCCGACGGTCGATCGCGTCTTCCCGTTCGACGCCCTGCACGAGGCGCTCGACCACCTCGCCGCCGGGCGTCACTTCGGCAAGGTCTGCGTATCGCTGTGAGGCGCTGCCGCGCC
>JAACFL010000153.1 GCA_009937385.1 Gammaproteobacteria bacterium
CACCGCACCGTCGCGCAGCGGCACGTTGAGGTCCTCGCGGATCAGCAGGCGCTTCCCGGCGAGGTCGAGGTCGGTCATCTTCAGCACGGTCATGATCGCGTTCCCTGCCCTGCCGTTCCTGGTCAGCCGGCGTTGACCAGCGCCACGGTGGTGTCGAGCATGCGGTTGGAGAAGCCCCACTCGTTGTCGTACCACGAGCAGACCTTGACCAGCGTCCCCTCGGAGACCTTGGTCAGCGACGCCTCGTAGATCGACGAGTGCGGATTGTGGTTGAAGTCGATCGAGACCAGCGGCTCGTCGTTGATCGCCAGCACGCCCTTGAGATCGCCGTCCGCCGCCTCGCGCAGCACCGCGTCGACCTCCTCCTTGGTCGTCGCGCGCGCGGCGACGAAGGTCAGGTCGACGACCGAGACGTTGATGGTCGGCACGCGCATCGCGAAACCGTCGAGCTTGCCGTTCAGCTCCGGCATCACCAGGCCGACGGCCGCCGCGGCACCGGTCTTGGTCGGGATCATCGACTGGGTGGCCGAGCGCGCGCGGCGCAGGTCGGAGTGGAAGACGTCGGTCAGCACCTGGTCGTTGGTGTAGGCGTGAATCGTGGTCATCAGGCCGTTGACCACACCGATCGCGTCGTGCAGCGGCTTGACCAGCGGCGCCAGGCAGTTGGTGGTGCACGAGGCGTTGGAGATCACCGTGTCACTGGCCTTGAGCACACCGTGGTTGACGCCGTAGACCACGGTCGCGTCGACGTCCTTGCCACCCGGCGCGGAGATGATCACCTTCTTGGCGCCGCCGGCGAGATGCGCCGAGGCCTTCTCCTTGCTGGCGAAGAAGCCGGTGCACTCGTGCACGACATCGACGCCGAGCTCGCCCCAGGGCAGCTTGGCCGGATCGCGCTCGGCCAGCACGCGGATGCGGTCGCCGTTGACGACCAGGTGGTCGCCATCGACGCTGACCTCGCCCGGGAACTTGCCGTGCGCGGTGTCGTACTTGGTCAGGTGGGCGTTGGTGTTCGCGTCGCCGAGGTCGTTGATGGCGACGATCTCGATCTCGCCGTTGCGCCCGCCCTCGTAGAGCGCGCGCAGGATGTTGCGTCCGATGCGGCCGTAACCGTTGATTGCGACTTTGATCGCCATTCGCTCTCTCCTTCCCTAAGGTGACTGTGCTTCGTGTGCCGCCCCGCCCGGTGCGGTGCCGCAGGGGGCCAAAGAATACATGACCCCGGCCGCGAAAGGGCCGCGGCCCCGGGGCTTCAGCCGGCGAGCACGCGCTCGGCCGCGGCCGCGACAGCCTCGGCGGTGAAGCCAAAGTTCTCGAACAGCTCCCCGGCCGGCGCCGAGGCACCAAAGCGGTCGATACCGACCACCTCGCCGGCACTGCCGACGTAGCGGTACCAGCCCTGGGTCACGCCGGCCTCGACGGCGACCCGCGCGCCGACCGCGGCGGGCAGCACCGCCTCGCGGTAGGCCGCGTCCTGCGCCGCGAAGCGCTCGACACACGGCATCGAGACCACGCGTACGCGTCGCTCCGCAAGGCTGTCGGCCGCGGCGACCACGAGCTGCACCTCGGAGCCGGTCGCGATCAGGATCACCTCGGGGGTGCCGTCGCAGTCGCGCAGCACATAGCCACCGCGCGCGATGTCGGCGCGCTGCCCGGCGTCACGTGGCTGGTGCGGCACGCCCTGGCGTGTCAACGCCAGGCAGCTTGGCCCGTCGGCGCGTTCGATCGACTGCTGCCAGGCGACTGCGGTCTCGACCGCGTCGCACGGGCGCCACACCTCGACGTTCGGGATCAGGCGCAGGCTGGCGACGTGCTCGATCGGCTGGTGGGTCGGCCCGTCCTCGCCAAGCCCGATGGAATCGTGGGTCAGCACGTGGATCACGCGCTGGCGCATCAGCGCCGCCATGCGGATGGCGTTGCGCGCATAGTCGGAGAAGACCAGGAAGGTGCCGACGTAGGGCACCAGGCCGCCGTGCAGCGCCATGCCGTTGGCGATCGCCGCCATGCCGAACTCGCGCACGCCGAACGAGAGGTAGTTGCCGTCGAGGGCGTTGGTGCCGTAAGGCCGCGAGCCCGACCATGCGGTCAGGTTCGACCCGGTCAGGTCCGCCGAGCCGCCGAAGAATTCCGGCAGCAGCGGACCGAAGCGCTCCAGTGCCATCTGCGACGCCTTGCGCGTGGCGACCTTGGGGGTCTCGGCATCCAGCGCGGCGATCTCCGCGGCGCTGCGCTCGACCCAGTCGGCTGGCAGATCGCCGGCGAGGCGCCGCTCGAGTTCGGCCGCGAGCTCGGGATGGGCGGCGCGGTAGGCCTCGAAACGCTGGCTCCACTCCGCCTCGGCCGCGGCACCGCGCTCGTTGGCATCCCAGGCGCTGCGCACCGCTTCGGGCACCTCGAACGGGGCGTGGCTCCACTCGAGGTTCTCGCGCGCGGCGGCGATCTCGGCGTCGCCGAGCGGCGCACCGTGGCAGTCGTGGCTGCCGCACAAGTTCGGCGCACCGTAGCCGATCACGGTCTTGGCGCAGATCAGGCTCGGCTTGTCGTTGACCGCGCGCGCCTCGTGCAGCGCGCGGGCGATCGCCTCGTGATCGTGGCCGTCGACATCCCGCACCACGTGCCAGCCGTAGGCCTCGAAGCGCTTCGCGGTATCGTCGGTGAACCAGCCCTCGACGTGACCGTCGATGGAGATGCCGTTGTCGTCCCAGACCGCGATCAGCTTGCCCAGCCCCAGCGTGCCGGCAAGCGAGCAGGCCTCGTGGGAGATGCCCTCCATCAGGCAGCCGTCGCCGAGGAAGGCGTAGGTGCAATGGTCGATGACCTTGTGGCCGTCACGGTTGTACTGTGCGGCGAGCACCTGCTCGGCCAGCGCCATGCCGACGGCATTGCTGATGCCCTGGCCGAGCGGCCCGGTGGTGGTCTCGACGCCGGGGGTGTCGCCGTACTCGGGGTGACCGGGGGTCTTCGAGTGCCACTGGCGGAACGCCTTGAGGTCGTCGATGGAGACGTCGTAGCCGGTCAGGTGCAGCAGCGCGTAGATCAGCATCGAGCCGTGGCCGTTGGAGAGCACGAAGCGATCGCGGTTCGCCCAGCCCGGGTTGGCCGGGTTGTGACGCAGCAGGTCGTTCCACAACACCTCGGCGATGTCGGCCATGCCCATCGGGGCGCCCGGGTGACCGGAATTGGCCTTCTGCACGGCATCCATGCTGAGCGCGCGGATGGCATTGGCGAGTTCACGGCGTGACGGCATGGCGATCTCCCTGGCAGCGGTAGACATCGGTTCGGCTCTCCTCTGGACGCGACTTGGAGACCCGGCGAACGGGTGCCGGATCAAGCGTGGCGTGCACTATACGGGGCCCCAAACCATAAATGATAGTAAATAATTTTGATTGGAATAATAAGACAACTTATATGTCTATCAAGGGCCGCAGCCACCCTGGCCGCGGCCCGTGGGGACGGCTCAGCCGGCGTCGCGCCACTTGATCGAGCAGCCCATGCTCGGCACCTGTTCGGCCGGCCCGCGCCCGGTCCCGGCCACCTGCACCATCGCCTCGTAGAGCTCGCGGCGGGCGTCGCTCGGCCCTGGCTCGCGGCCGCTGGCATCGAGCCTGCCACGGTACTGGAGTTCGAGGTCGGCGTTGTAGCCGAAGAAGTCCGGGGTGCAGACCGCCCCGTAAGCACGCCCGACCTCCTGGCTCTCGTCGAACAGGTACGGGAAGGTGAACCCGTGCTGCTCGGCAAAGAGCTGCATGTTGTCGAACGAGTCGTCGGGGTAGGCGACGGTGTCGTTGCTGCTGATCGCCACGGTGTGGACCCCTTGGTCGCGCAGCGCCATGGCGTCACGGACCATGCGGTCGACGACCGCCCGGACGTACGGGCAGTGGTTGCAGATGAACATCACCAGCAGCCCGTTCGGCCCGCGGCAGTCGGCGAGGGTCCAGTTGCGGCCGTCGGTGCCGGGCAGGTCGAACTCTACGGCCGGCTGGCCGAAATCGCAGATGGGGGTCTCCGTGCGTGCCATGCGTTCCTCCTTGATTCGTGGCGGCCGTGGCGGTCGCTCGGCCGGGCCACACATTGTGCCCGATGCACCCGGAGTGGTGAACCGCGCCCGGGTCAGAACACGCGGTTGAGCCCGTTCAGCGCTGCGACCCGGTAGGCCTCGGCCATGGTCGGGTAGTTGAACGTGGTGTCGACGAAGTAGCGCAGCGTGTTGGCCTCGCCCTGCTGCGCCATGATCGCCTGGCCGATGTGGATGATCTCGGAGGCCTGGTGGCCGAAGCAGTGGATGCCGAGGATCTGCAGGCTCTCGCGGTGGAACAGGATCTTCAGCATGCCCGTGGTCCAACCGGTGATCTGCGCGCGCGCCAGGTTCTTGAAGATCGCCCGCCCGACCTCGTAGGGCACCTGCTGCTCGGTCAGCTCGCGCTCGGTGCGACCGACGTAGCTGATCTCGGGACTGGTGTAGATGCCGGTGGGGATGTCGCGTACCAGCGCCAGGTCGCTGTCGTTGTCGACGATGTGGCGACCGCAGAATCGCCCCTGGTCGTAACTGGCGCTGGCCAGCGCCGGGGGACCGGCGACGTCACCGACCGCGTAGACGTGCGGCAGCGCGGTCTGGTAGTGCTCGTTGACGGCGATATGGCCACGGTGGTCGACGCTGACGCCGATCGCCTCGAGCCCCATGCCCTGGCTGTTGCCGGTGCGCCCATTGGCGAACATCAGGACGTCGCTGCGGATCTTCTTGCCGGACTGCAGGTGCATCACGACACCGTCGTCGTCGGGCTCGACCTTCTCGTAGGTCTCGCCGTGGAACAGCATGATCCCCTGGTCGATCATGTGGTAGCTGAGGCTGTCGGTGATCTCCTGGTCGAGGTGCGAGAGCAGCGACGAGCGCGTGTTGACCAGGCTGACGGCGATGTTGAGGTTGCTGAAGATCGACGCGTACTCGCTGCCGATCACGCCGGCGCCGTAGATCGCAATCGAGCCCGGCGTCTCGCGCAGGCGCAACACGGTGTCGCTGTCGACCACCCGCGGATGGTCGAAGTCGATGTCGTCGGGGCGATACGGCCGGGATCCGGTCGCGATCACGAAATGATCCGCGGTGAGCTCCTTGTGCGCGCCGTTGCCGGAGACCACCTGGATCTCGTGCGGGCCCGTGAACGACGCCTCGCCGTGGATCACCTGGACCTTGTTGCGCTCGTAGAAGCGGCGCCGCATGCGCACCTGGCTGGTGATCACCTCGCCGGCGTTGTTCAGCAACTGCGGGTAGGTGATCTCGGTCGCCTCGGCGATATGCTGGAATAGCGGGTCCTCGCGGAAGTCGGTGATGCGCTGGATGGTCTGGCGCAGCGCCTTGCTCGGGATGGTGCCCCAGTGCGTGCAGCCGCCACCCACCATGGTGTGGCGCTCGATCACCGCGACCTGGCGCCCGGACTTGGCCAGCGTCATCGCCGCGCCCTCGCCACCCGGCCCGCTGCCTATCACCACCACGTCGTAATGCCGTGTCTTCATCGCCCCCCCATGCCGGCCACACGCCGGCGAGCGGCCATTATCGCGTGGCCCCGATGGGGGTCAAGACGTGGCCGTGGCCGAGGCGCCAGCACCTGCGCTACCATCGCGGCGCCCGGCTGCTATGGTGTGACGAGGCCCCTGGCCACACCGGCCGGGCCCGTCCGGAAGCGCAGAGGGATCCAGCTTGCCGAACCCACACCCGCCAGCACACCCTGGAGCCATGGAATGAGCGGCCCACTGGTGGTCGGTCACCTGCT
>JAACFL010000016.1 GCA_009937385.1 Gammaproteobacteria bacterium
CGGCCGAAGCCCTTGACCTCGGTGACGGTGATGCCGCGCACCCCGATCTCCGACAGGGCCTCGCGAACGTCGTCGAGCTTGAATGGCTTGATCACTGCGCTGACAAGTTTCATGGCATGCTCCTTCTACGGTGCGTAACGGCCGACGGCCGTGGTTCGTGGTAATGCGCTGCGAGGAGCTAAAGCATCAGCCGTACCAGCTTTAATAAATCAAATAAAAACAATGATTAAGAATTTATACGGACAGAATGGGCGCACCGCTCCGCACTGTATGCACCAATTTAGTGCGGCATGACCATGTTGGTGCGCAGGGATGGTGCACCCGCTGCACCGCGATGCAGCGGAACGCTGCTCCAGCGCTGAAGGGTCGACGCATGAGTGACGACGCACAGGACCTCGAGGCGCAGTACAACGCCCGCGAGTCGATTCCCGAGCATCCGCAGATCCTGGCGCGCTGGGCTCGCGACTCGACCGTGCTCCGCCAGCAGCTGCCGTGCCAGATCGACCTGGCTTACGGCGATGATCCAGGTGAACGGCTCGACTGGTTCCCTGCCTCGCTCGACGCCCCGAGACCGCTGCTCTATTTCATCCATGGTGGCTACTGGCGAACTCTCGACAAGGACCATTTCGCATTTCTGGTGCCACCGCTGCAGCGTCTCGGCTTCGACGTGGTGCTGGTGAACTACGGGCTCTGTCCCCGCGTGACCGTCGCCGAGATCGTCGCGCAGGTGCGGCGCGGGCTGGCGTGGAGCCGTGATCGGGCGGTCGGGCAGGGTGCCGACCCGAAACGGCTCTACCTCGCGGGTCACTCGGCCGGCGGCCATCTCGTGGCGATGCTGATGGCGACCGACTGGGACGCGCTAGGCCGCGCGGACGTCGGCGCGGCGATTCGTGGCGGCCTGGCGATCAGCGGCATCTACGATCTCGCCCCGCTGCGGGAGACCTCGATCAACGTGGAGGCACGTCTCGATGAAGCGGCTGCGCTGGAACTGAGCCCGGCGGCGCTCGAGCCGCGCATCACGGCCCCGCTGACGGTCGCGGTCGGCGCTCTGGAAAGCCGTGAATTCCATCGCCAGGCCGAGCTGCTTGCCTCGCGCTGGGCGAACTGCCGGGCACCGGTCGAGGTCCCCGGCGCGCATCACTTCACCGTGCTTGACGGCCTGGCAAGGCCGGGCGACCCGCCCTGGAACGCCCTCGCGCAGCTGCTCGACGGGGGCTGAGGCACCGGCGAGATGGATTCGAGCCTACGCTGGTCCCTCGCCTCGGCCCGGCAGAGGGAGCCGCTGGTGCCGGGCCGCCGCCGAGCAGGGGCGCTCCCTCGCCCAGCACGACCGGGCCCTCATGTGTGTCGCCGGGACCGGAGTGCTGCGCAGCGCCATCCAGGCCTGCATACGGCTCTGCAACGGCCCGGCCGAGTTCACTGCAACGGCCGCGACAGCGTGAACGCCCCGCGAATCTCGCCTGCCGCATAGCCGGTCGCCCGGTCGTCGGGATAGAGCTCCTTGAGTCGCGCCGCCACCTGTGGGGCCAGCGTCTTGCCGTGACATGCCAGGCACGGCTTCTCGGCGGTCGGGATCGCCTTCATGTAGCGGTAGGTGCGCTGGCCCTGCTGGTCGACCACGGCGGAGAACTCGATCTTGTTCGGATCCTCCCCGGCAGCCGCGCTGGCTTCGAAGTTACGCAGCACCGCGGTCTCCCAGGCGTCCGGCGCGTTGGCCGGATTGCGCAGCTTGAGACTGGTGCGGGCGACCCTCCAGCCGCTCGCCGCGGCCGCTTCGTTGGCCAGCGCGGGCGCGCGGTCGTTGCAGACCTTGATCGCCTCGACCGGGCCACCGGATTCGAGCGACGCGACCAGTTCGCCCTTCAGCGACGAGAAGAACGACTTGACGATACCGCGCGCCTCGTCGTCGAGCGCGGCGTTCTGTTCGGCGTGAACCGGAAGGCCGGTCGCGAGCAGGGTGGCGACCAGAATGGGGTTGATCCTCGACATGGCAAGACCTCCTTGAATGGATCGTTCCTGGGCGCATTTTGGTGTCAGTTCGGGACTTCGTACAGCAGGATTCGCTTATGACGACATCAGCTGACTCGAACGTCTCGAACCCGTGACGCTGCTAGACTCGAACTGCGCCATCGCCGTATCCGGCGCGTCAGCAGGGAGGAGCTTCGCCATGCAAAAAACCACGTTACTGCTCGCCGTCGCACTGCTGCTGCCCTGGCCGGCCATGGCCCAGGAGGCGACCTTCACAACCAAGAACCTGACCCTCGAAACGGCTCTGAAGATGGCCCAGGCGGCACTCAAGTCGTGTCGCGACAGCGGGTACCAGATAGCCGTGGCCGTGGTCGACCGGGGCGGCAACACCCAGGTGGTGTTGCGCGACCGCTTCGCCGGTCCACACACGCCGTCGACGGCGCAGCGCAAGGCGTGGACCGCCGTCAGTTTCCGCGGCAACACCAGCGAGCTGGCCGACGCGACGCAGGCAGGGTCCATCCAGTCGGGTATGCGCGACATTCCCGGCGCTCTCGCGCTGGGAGGTGGACTGGTGGTCGACTCGGCCGGCTCGATGGTCGGCGCGATCGGTGTCTCGGGGGCCCCGGGCGGCGCGCTCGACGACGCCTGCGCCCAGGCCGGCATCGACGCCGTGGCCGACGACCTGGCGTTCTGACCGGTTACCGGGATGGTTGCCGAGGAGGGGCTCGATCCCAACGTCGACGCCATCCCGGAGTCGGCGGCGGTGATCTACGCGCCCGGGCGGCGTCGCAAACGCTTTCCCGAGAACTGCGTGCACGTCTACAACTGCACCAGGAGTGCGCAGGCCGCGGCCGAGCCGGAGGCGGGCTACCACGCCGCCGAGGTGCGCGGGCCGTGCATCTCTTCTGAAGGGTTTCGGGTCTTCTTCCTGGTTCGCTGGCTGGACTGAGGCGTTTCAGTCGACCCCGTCGTCGAAGCCGACGCGGTTACGACCCGCCTGCTTGCTCTGGTAGAGCAGCGCGTCGGCACGCTGGAAAATGCTGCTGTCCGTGTCGTCCGCCTGCGCCAGCACGGCGCCGCCCGAGAAGGTCACGCGCAACTTGCGGTCGTCGGGCAGGACGTGCGCCGACTTGCGGATCAGGCGGCGCACCCTCTCGACCGCCTCGCGCAGCCCACCCGCCTCCATGTTGCCGAGGATCAGCGCGAACTCCTCGCCACCCCAGCGACAGGCCAGGTCCGACTTGCGGCAGCTGTAGGCGAGCGTCTGCGCGATCATCTTCAGCACCGCGTCGCCGACGTCGTGACCGTGGTCGTCGTTGACCAATTTGAAATGATCGAGGTCGATCAGCAGCAGGCCGAACGGGGTGCCGTAGCGGTGCCGCTCGTCGAGCCGGGCGTGCAGGTTCATCTCGAAGTAGCGCCGGTTGCCGATCCCGGTCAGCGGATCCAGCAGTGCCATGCGTTCCAGCTCCTCGAGCTGTGCCCGGGTCTCGTGCATCTCGCTGTGGTCGCTGAACACCTCGACGCCACCGACGATCACGCCGCGCGTGTCGCGGATCGGCGCGGTGCGCATCACCACGGGCTGCCGGTGGCCCTGCTTGTGTTTCAGGAACACCTGAGCGACACGGGTCTCGCCGTCGTCCATGCTCGAGGCCAGCGGACAGGCGGATCCGCACATCGGGTCGCCGGCGCAGTGGTCGACGTGGCACAGGATGTCGTCCATGCAGCGCCGGCCCAGCACCTCGTCGCTGGTGTAGCCGGTCAGCTCTTCCGCACCCTTGTTCCAGTAGGTGATGACGCGGTCGCAGTCGACGAAGTAGATACCGTCGTGGTAAGTGTCGATCAGCTCGCGGAAGTGTTCCGTTTCCGGGTTCATAAGCAAAACGGCCCGGCGCGTCGGCACCGACCCGTACATGTGGACCTTATTGACAAATAGCAGGAATTTGCAGCGTGCGATGTTGTCCCGAGGGACAGGATGCAGCTGAAAAGGCGAATCGATGACAGAAGTGCTCAATGACTACCTCGTTCCCGGGCGCTACGTGGACAGCGCCGATCCGGGAGTCGTCGCACTGGCGCAACGCGTCGTGGCAGGGATCGAGGATGAACGTGAGCGCGGCGTCGCGCTCTACTGCGCGGTGCGCGACGAGGTGGGCTACGACCCCTACTGCGTCGGCACCCACGAGGCGTACTACCGGGCCGGCGCCTGCCTGGCGCGCGGCTCGGGTTTCTGTATCCCCAAGGCGGCCCTGCTCGCGGCCTGCGCGCGCGCGGTCGGCATCCCGGCGCGGATCGGCTACGCCGACGTACGCAACCACCTCTCGACGCCGCGCCTGTCGGCGATGGTCGGCGGTGACGTCTACCACTGGCACAGCTACACCGACATGTATCTCGACGGCCGTTGGGTCAAGTCCACGCCGGCCTTCGATTTGGCGTTGTGCGAGCGCCTCGGCGTGCACGCGCTCGAATTCGACGGTGTCGAGGATTCGCTGCTCCAGGAGTACAACCGGTCCGGTGACCGGCACATGGAGTACCTGGCCGATCGCGGCACCTTCGCCGACGTGCCCTTCGCACGTATCGTCGCCGACTTCGAGCGTCTGCACCCGACCTGGCTGCACAACAGGGAGGGCCTGGCCAACGACGTGCCTGCCGATTGATTCGAGAAGGACCATAATCAAATCATGAGCAAGCAGACCACGGACCGGCCCGATCCACTGCCACCGGAGCGGCTCTACACGCGCTGCGACACCGGCCGGTTCGATTTCGAAACCACCGCCGACCTCGAGGAGCTCAGCGAGATCATCGGCCAGGAGCGGGCGTTGGCCGCGGTCCGCTTCGGCATCGGCATGCGCCGCGAGGGCTACAACCTCTTCGTCCTGGGCCCGTCGGGCACCGGCAAGACCACCGCCGTGCGCCAGTACCTCGAGCAGCAGGTGCGCGACGCCCCGCGTCCTGACGACTGGTGCTACGTCAACCGTTTCGATGACCCGCAACGGCCACGCGCGCTGCGCCTGCCGGCCGGTCGCGGAACCGAACTGCGCAGCGACCTCGCCCAGCTGATCGAGGAGGTCGGGGGCGCGCTGCCGGCAGCCTTCGAGGGCAAGGCCTACCAGGACGCGATCCGCCAGCTCGAGGAGGATCTCAAGACGCGCCAGGAACAGGCTTTCGAGGAGCTCCAGGCCGAGGCGCAGAAGCGCGATCTCGCGCTGGTGCGTACGCCGGGCGGATTCCTGTTCACGCCGGTACGCGACAGCGAGATGCTCGCTCCCGAGGAGGTCGACAAGCTCACCGACAAGCAGCACCGCAAGCTCGAGGCCGATCGCGAGGAGCTGGGACAGCGCCTCGAGGCGCTGATGCGCGAAATCACCGGCTGGCGTCGCGAGACGCGCGACAAGGTGCGCGAACTCAACGACCAGGTCACCTCCGAGGCCCTGCGCCTGCTCACCGTGGAGCTGCGCGAACGCTATGCCGATCTCCCCGGCGTGATCGAACACCTCGACGTCCTGGAGCGCGACGTCCTTGAGAACGTCGATAACTTCCGCAAACAGGAAGAGTCATCGCTAGGCAAGATGCTCGGCGGCCAGCAGGAGAGCGGTCCTGGCAATCGCTACGAGGTCAACCTGGTCGTCGATCACGCCGACGATGGCAACGGTGCTCCGGTGATCTTCGAGGACCACCCGACGGTGCACAACCTGATCGGGCGTATCGAGCACGTCGCTCACATGGGCGCGCTGAGCACCGATTTCACGCTGATCCGTGCCGGCAGCATCCACCGCGCCAACGGCGGTTACCTGGCGATCGACGCGCTCAAGCTGCTCACCCAGCCCTTCGCCTGGGACGCGCTGAAACGGGCGCTCAAGGCCCGCCAGGTGCGCATCGAGTCACTCGGCCAGATGCTCAGCCTGGTCTCCACGGTGGGGCTGGAGCCCGAACCGATCCCACTCGACGTCAAGGTCGTGCTGATCGGCGATCGCATGCTCTATTACCTGCTGTGCCAGTACGATCACGATTTCAGCGAGCTGTTCAAGGTCGCCGCCGACTTCGAGGACCGGGTCGAGCGCACCCCGGAGAACGACCAGCTCTATGCGCGCCTCATCGGCACCATCGCCGCCAAGGAGGAGCTGCGCCACTTCAGCCGTGCTGCGGTCGGGCGGGTCGTCGAGCATGTCGCGCGCCTGGCCGGCGACGCCGAGCGGCTCTCGACCCACATGCGCAGCGTGGCCGACCTGCTGCGCGAGGCCGACTACTGGGCCGGCCTCAAGGACGCCGACCACGTCGGCATCCAGCACGTGCTGCAGGCGATCGATGCCCAGCGTGATCGTTCGGGGCGGGTGCGCGAGCGCATCCAGGAGGCGATCCAGCGCGGCCTGATCCTGATCGATTCGACCGGCAGTCGCAGCGGGCAGGTCAACGGCTTGTCGGTGCTGCAGCTCGGCGACATGGCGTTCGGCCAGCCGAGCCGCATCACCGCGACCGCACGTCTCGGCGAAGGCGAAGTGGTGGACATCGAGCGCGAGGTCGAGCTCGGCGGCGCGATCCACTCCAAGGGGGTGATGATCCTCTCCGCGTACCTGGCCTCGCACTACGCGCCCGAGCTGCCGCTGTCGCTGCGTGCCACGCTGGTCTTCGAACAGTCCTACGCCGGGGTCGACGGCGACAGCGCCTCGGTGGCCGAGCTCGTCGCGCTGCTCTCGGCGCTGGCCGACGCGCCGATCCGGCAGTCGCTCGCGGTCACCGGATCGGTGAACCAGCACGGCCAGGTGCAGGCGATCGGTGGTGTCAACGAGAAGATCGAGGGCTTCTTCGAAATCTGCCGCGCGCGAGGGCTCGACGGCACCCACGGCGTCGTGATCCCGATCGCCAACGTCCCGCACCTGATGCTGCGCGACGACGTCGTCGAGGCGTCGCGCGCCGGCGAATTCCACGTCTGGGCGGTGGAGCGCGTGGACCAGGCGGCGGCGCTGTTGACCGGCATCGAGGCCGGCGCACGCGATGCCGAAGGGAATTTTCCCGAGGGTTCGCTCAACGCCCGAGTCGAGGCGCGGCTGCGTGCGCTTTCGGAGACCCGCCGCTCGTTCGCCGAGCATGCGAGCGAGGGTCGGAAGGGGGAGAAGACGCAAGACGAGGCGCCAGGGGACACCTCGACGCCGTGACACCGCCGCTTCCGTTCCTGGCGAGTCCGCGGTTCGGCTTGCTAATGCTCGTCATGGGCCTGCTGCCGTTCCCGGCCAGCGACGCCCATGCCACCGAGCGGATGACCTGCGAGGTCGCACGCTTCGGCGGTTATGCCGACGCCCAGGCGCGCTGGCAGCGCGACCTGACCGAGCTGATCACCTCGCGCCATCCGGATCTCGCCGAGGTGGCGAGCCTCTATCGCGACGATCAGCTGGTGCGCATTGAGCTGCGCCGCCGTGTGGTCATGCGGCTTGGCGAGGAGGGTCCGCAAGCGCTCGATGCACAACGTCCCCTGCGTCGCTGGGGTCTGCTTGACGCGGCCGGTGAGGACCGACTGGCCGAACGCGATCCCGGGGTCGCCCGCCTGCTCGAGCAGCGTCGTACTTCGCGCGGGCGGCCACCCCATCCAGACGGAGACCAGTTGCGCAGGATCATGCGTGAAGAGCTGATGCATCAGCCGGCCTACCTCGAGCTCCTCGAGCGTCTGACCACGACGCTCGCTCAGGCCGAGGCGGTGACGTGCGACTAGGCTTGCGCACGCCGGCAGCACCGGCAGTCGTTGTGGTCTTTATGCTGCTGGACGCCTGCCGGGTCGCTGGGAGTCCGTCGGCAATAACCCCTGTCGGCGAGAGCATGCAGGCTGTCCGTGGCGCTTGCGGTTGTTGAGCAAGCCTGATCGATCGTGAAGGTCGCCAGCAACACGCCCGATCAACTGGTGCTCGAGCACCGCCCGAGGATCCTGCCCTCGGTGGTCGGGCTGCTGACGCTGGGTGTCGCCATCGACGCGTGGTGGACACGTGCCAGCCTGGACGCTGGCGACTGGACGGGGCTCACCCTCGGCCTTGCCGTGGGTGGGTTCATCACTTACCTGGTCGCCTTGCCCAGCCGCGTGGTGTTCTCGGCCGCGAAGCGGGAGGTTTGCTGGCAGCATCACGGCTGGCCAGGCAAGGCGAGCGGGTGCTGCCCCTTCGACGAACTCGAGGGCGTGCAGGCGGTGGTCGATCCCGACACCGAGGGCCATGGCGAGCGGGTGGTCCTGCTGACGCAGCGAGGTCGCGTGCCTCTGACCCGGCACTACTCGGGCACCGATCCGTCGGCGGATCTCGCCGCGACGATCCGCGCCTGGCTCGCCGCCGCTGATCGCTGAGCGGCCGGGGGCGCGACGGGCAACCGGGTCAGAGGGTCAGGTTGACGCCGCCACCGTCGATCAGCAGGTTCTGGCCGGTGATGTAACCGGCACTGGCACCGCACAGGAACGCACAGGCCTGGCCGAACTCCGCGGGGTTGCCGAAACGGCCGGCCGGGTTCTGCGCCATGCGCTCGTTCCAGACCTCGTCGAACGGCCGTTGCTGCTGGCTGGCGACGGTCTCGATGGTGGCCTTGAGGCGGTCGGTCGCGAACGGGCCGGGCAGCAGGTTGTTGATCGTGACGTTGCCGCGCACGGTTTCGCGTGCCAGTCCGGCGACGAAGCCGGTCAGGCCGGCACGCGCGCCGTTCGACAGGCCGAGGATCGGGATCGGTGACTTCACCGCGCTGGAGGTGATGTTGACGATGCGTCCGAAGCCACGCTCGAGCATGCCGTCGACCACGGATTTGATCAGCAGGATCGGGGTCAGCATGTTGGCGTCGACCGCGGCGACCCAGTCGTCTCGGTCCCAGTCGCGAAAGTCGCCGGGCGGCGGTCCACCGGCGTTATTGACCAGGATGTCGGGATCGGGGCAGGCGGCGAGGGCGGCGGCGCGGCCCGACTCTGTGGTGATGTCCGCGCATACCGCGCTCACCTGCACGCCGTACGCGTCGCGGATCGCTGCGGCGGCTTCCTCGAGTGGCCCCGCGCTTCGTGCGACCAGGGTCAGGTCGACGCCTTCCGCCGCGAGGGCGTCAGCGCATCCGCGTCCCAGACCGCGGCTCGCGGCGCAGACCAGGGCCTTGCGCCCTCTGATTCCCAGATCCATGACGTCTCTCCGTGCGTGGTAACGGGCCGAGTCTAGTCTGCGAAAAGACCCCACGTGGCTTAATGTTGACAAAATTAGTCAGGAATAGGCACCATGCTCGTCGTAGCCATGAACAGCAGAGGTCGGCCATGCGGCCAGCCACACAAGAGCAGTTTTCGATGCATGTCCGCCGGTTTCTCGCGCTCTCTGCCGTCTATTTCGGACTGACGCCGGGACCCGGAGTGACCCAGGCCAGGTCACCGGACCAGCCTGGGCTCGCTGCACACGACGACGCGGAATCGGACGGCTGCTGCTGCGAGGCGGCCTGAGCCGCGTCTCGATACAAGTCCGACCCTTGCACCACCCGGCCCGCTCCGGGTCCCTGAGCTATTCTCGTCCTGACACCCCGGTCGCTTGAGCTGACCGCGCGGTCGACTTCCAGACAGCCGGAGAGATCGAACCCATGACCTCGGCCGCAGGCGTCGCCAGCCTGCCGGACTCCCCCGTACGCGAGCCCACCGCGTTTGCCTGGCCTTACGTGCTTGGCATAGCGCTGGAGCATCGTCGCGAACTGGTCATCGCCCACGTGGTGGCGATCCTTGCCGCGCTGCTCAGCGTGCCGATCCCGCTGCTGATGCCGCTGCTGGTCGACGAGGTGCTGCTCGACAGGCCGGGCGTCGCCGTCGCGACCATGCAGGACCTCTTTCCCGAGGCGTGGTGGGGGCCGGTGCTCTACATCGTCGCGGTGCTCGCGCTGACGGTCGTGCTGCGTGTCGGCTCGCTGATGCTGACGGTGTGGCAGACCCGCGAGTTCACGATCATCGCCAAGGATGTCATCTACCGGCTCCGCACCCGCCTGCTGGGCCGGCTCGAGCGGATCTCGATGGCCGAGTACGAGACGCTCGGCAGCGGCGCCGTTACGGCGCATTTCGTCACCGACCTTGAGTCGATCGACCAGTTCATAGGCGGCACGGTCGGGCGCTTCCTGGTGGCGGTGCTGAGCCTGATCGGCGTCGCCGCGGTCCTGATCTGGATGCACTGGCCGCTGGCACTGTTCATCCTGTGCATGAACCCGCTCGTCATCTGGTTCACGGTGATCCTCGGCAAGCAGGTCAAGGAGCTCAAGAAACGCGAGAACAAGGCCTTTGAACTGTTCCAGGAGGCGCTGACCGAGACGCTGGAGGCGATCCAGCAGGTGCGCGCGGCCAACCGCGAGCGTCACTACCTCGCGCGGGTCGTCGACCGCGCGCGTGGCGTGCGCGACCACGCATCGGCCTTCGCCTGGAAGTCCGAGGCGGCGAACCGCTTCTCGTTCCTGGTGTTCCTGGTCGGCTTCGAGGTGTTCCGCGCGGTCAGCATGCTGATGGTGGTCTTCTCCGACCTGACCATCGGTCAGATGATGGCGGTGTTCGGCTACCTCTGGTTCATGATGGGCCCGGTGCAGGAGGTGCTGAACATCCAGTATTCCTGGTACGGCGCACGCGCCGCGCTGGGACGCGTGAACCGTCTCGCGACGCTGCGCGAGGAGCCCGACTACCCGCACGTGCACGATCCTTTCCGCGACGTGAAGACCGTCGGCATCGAGGTGCGTGATCTGTGCTTCGCCTACGGCGACGGCCCCCCGGTGCTTGACGGCCTCCAACTGGCGATCGCCCCGGGCGAAAAGGTTGCGCTGGTCGGCGCCAGCGGCGGTGGCAAATCGACCCTCGTGCAGGTGCTGATCGGCCTCTACCCGGCGCAGTCTGGCGAGGTGCGTTTCGCCGGCGTGCCGGTCGAGCAGATCGGGCTCGACGTGGTGCGCGAGCATGTCGCCGTGGTGTTGCAGCACCCGGCGTTGCTGAACGACACGGTGCGCAACAATCTCACACTCGGCCGCGAATCCACCGACGACGCGCTCTGGAACGCGCTCGCGGTCGCCCAGCTGGACGACTACGTGCAAGGCCTTCCGGAGGGGCTCGAAAGCGTGGTCGGTCGCCAGGGGGTACGCCTCTCGGGCGGTCAGCGTCAACGCATGGCGATCGCGCGCCTGGTGCTCGCCGACCCCCGGGTGGTGATCCTCGACGAAGCGACCTCGGCGCTCGACGCCGAAACCGAGGCGCACCTGCATGCCGCGCTGGCCACGTTCCTCGAGGGTCGCACGACGCTGATCGTCGCCCACCGCCTCAGCGCGGTGAAGCAGGCCGACCGCGTTTACGTATTCGAGAACGGCAAGGTCATCGAGGAGGGCGCCCACGAACAGCTGATCGAGGCCGATGGCCTCTACGCGCGGCTCTACGGCCGCCACCAGAGCGCCTGAGGTGCCCCCGGCTAGCGCACCGGATGCCGGAACGCGCCCGGGAGAAGTGGCACGAGCGCCAGGGTCATGGCCGCGAAGAGGCCCAGCAGCGACTCGCCCATGGTCAGGCCCCACGGCATGTCGGGCGTGTATCCGCACGACTCCTGGATCTGGAACAGCCATGGGAACCAGCGCTCCAGCGGCACCCAGTCGGGCAGCCCCGAGACCATGTCGCAGCTGCCGATGGTCCAGCCACGTTCGGTCGCGACCAGCTGCCAGGCACGCTCCGTCAGCGCCCCGCAGGCACCGATCGAGCCGATCAGCAGCACGACGCGTGGGAGCCGCCACCGGCACAGCGCTGCGGCGACCAGGGCCAGCACCACCAGCAGGGCGACCCACATGCGCACGTGGATGCACAGCACGCATGGCCCGTAGTCGAGTCCGTACTGGTAGTACAGGGCGATCAGCTGGAGGATGGTGCCGAATGCGGCGAGGGCTAGCCAGGTCACTGGCCAGGCGGCCAACCTCGAGTACCTTTGACTCATCGAGACGTTCCTCCGGGATCGGGAGTGGGAATCCAGATTAAGCTGCCTTGCAACTGAGATGACGCAATCACAGCGGCGGGTTTGTGTGGCATCTTCTCATCAGTCACCAACGGAGCGTACTTGATGGAAGAGACAGACCGGGTCTATCGCCTCATCTATGTCAGCTCTGCGATCGAATACTTCGACGAAGCTGCGCTCATGGACCTGCTCGCGCAGGCGCGGGCCAACAACGCACGGCTCGGCATTACCGGTCTGCTGCTGTATGGCGAAGGCGCTTTCCTGCAACTGCTGGAGGGGCCGCGCGATGCTGTCGAAGCGCTCTACGCGACGATTCGTGAGGATTCGCGTCACACCCTCTGCATGGTGCTCGATGAGGATGCCCATGTGCCGCGACTCTTCGGAGACTGGCGCATGGCCTTCCATCGCCTGTCGCGTGAAACACTGGCCATGGACGCAGGGTTCAGCGATTTTCTGGCGTCCGACTCGGCGCTGGCTGAGCTGCTTGCCGCCCGGCCCGAGCCCGCGTGCCGGATGCTGCTTGCATTTCGGAACCGACCCGACCTTGTTCCAGATCCCGATTGAACTCCTGGGGTGAGGTGCTGGACCAATCGACCATGAAGACGAGACGGCCAGAGTTGGGCGAGATACCGCACTCCCCTGAGCGACGTCGTTGGCTGCGCCAGGCCGGCGGATTGGCACTCGCGGGGCTGCTGCCCGTCGCCCGGGTGGCCGCGGCACCGCTGCGCCCGACTCCGATGCAGAGCGCAGGCCCGTTCTATCCTGCGCGCTACCCGGACGATAGCGACAATGATCTGGTGCAGGTTGCCGGGCGTGACGCGCAGGCCGGTGGCGAGATCACCGCGCTGCATGGCCGGGTGGTCGACACCTCGGGGCGTCCGCTGGTCGGGGCGCGGGTCGAGATCTGGCAGTGCGACGTCAACGGCCGCTACCACCACCCGCGCGACCCGGCTCGTGCACCGCTCGATGCCAACTTCCAGGGTTACGGGCGCGATGCCACTGACGGCGACGGTCGTTACCGTTTTCGCACCATCCGCCCGGTGCCCTACCCGGGGCGCACGCCGCACATCCACTTCGCGGTCCATGGCGCGGGACTCGAACGGCCGCTGGTGACACAGATGTACGTCGCCGGCCACGACCTCAACCGCGAGGACTTCCTGCTGCGCCGCGTTCCAGCCGACCTGCGCGACCTGCTTCTGGTGCCGTTCGAACCGGGCGCGGACGGCGGCTGGCGGGCCGAGTTCCGCATCGTCGTCGACGCCTCCGGGCGCTTGTCCTGATCCGTGCGAACCGGCAGCATGGGGCGCCACTCCTGACTGGAATCTCGCCTTGACGCAGGTTGACTGGTACTTCGACGTCATCTCGCCGTTCGCTTACCTGGCGAGCCAGCGCCTCGACACCTTGCCCGCGCACGTGACGCTGCGCCCGGTGCCGGTGCTGTTCGCCGGCCTGCTCGGGCACTGGCACACCAAGGGCCCGGCCGAGATCCCACCGATGCGCCGCTTCACGTTCCGGCACATCGCCTGGCTGGCACGACGCGATGGCATCCCGCTGCAGTACCCGCCGCACCACCCGTTCAACCCGCTGCGCCTGCTGCGCCTGGCGGTGCTGCTCGACGACGTCGCCGCAATCCAAAGGCTGTTCCGCTTCGTATGGGCCGAGGGCCGCAGCGCAGACGATGCCGTGGCCTGGGCGGAGTTGACGGGCGAACTCGGCATCGCCGATGCCGACGCGCGCATCGCGGCGTCCGAGGTCAAGCAGCAGGTGCGCAGCAACACCGAGCTCGCGATCGACCGGGGGGTGTTCGGCGTGCCGACCTTCGTCGTCGACGGCGAGCTGTTCTGGGGCTACGACGCGATCCCGTTCCTGGTCGATTACCTCGACGATGCCGCGGCGCTGCGAAAAGAGATCCTCGAGCCGGCCGACGCGCTGCCCGAGGGGCAGGGGCGTCCGGGCGCCCGCGAGTGAGCGGTTCACGCTGGCACGTCTACCTGCTCGAGTGCGACGGTCGGGCCATCTACACCGGCATCACCACCGACGTCCAACGGCGTGTTTCAGAACACGCCGCGGGTGGGCGTCGTGCTGCGCGTTTCACGCGTGGCTGCAGGCAGCTGTGCCTGCTCTACGCGGTGGAGGTTGGCGAGCGAGGCCTCGCGACACGCATCGAGGCCCGTCTGCGCAAGCTGCCACGCACGGCCAAGGCCGGTATCGCGGCCGCGACCCCGAACGTGGGGCAACTGCTCGAACGGATCGGCCTCGACGCCTGAGTGGATTCAGACCACGACACCGGCCGGCTGCGCATGCAGCCAGTGGTCGATCATCTCCGCGCTCAGGGGGCGTGAGAAGAGGTAGCCCTGGCCGACGTCGCAGCCGAAGCGTCGCAACAGCGACTCGGTGGACACCTCCTCGATGCCCTCGGCGACCACGTGCATGCCAAAGGTGTGTGCGAGGTCGATGATCGCGCGCACGATCTTCTGGTCGTGCTCGTTATCGGTCACCCTCCTGACAAAGGACTTGTCGATCTTGAGCTCGTCGAGTGGCAGGCGCTCGAGGTAGGCGAGCGACGAATAGCCGGTGCCGAAGTCGTCGATCGATATGCGCGCGCCGATTTCGCGCAGGTTGTGCACTGCCGCGATGCTCGCCTCGGGGTTGCTCATCATCGAGGTCTCGGTGATCTCGACCATCAGGCGGTGGGGCGCGACATTCCAGATCGCCAGCGCATCCGAGATGATGTCGAGGATGCCGAGGTGGGTCAGCAGCTGGGCCGACAGGTTGACCGAGACCTTGGCGTCATCCGATAACCCGGTCAGCTCGCTGAACTGGCGCAGCGCCGCGTTGAAGGTCCAGCGCGTCAGCGGCACGATGACGTCGTTCTTCTCGGCCAGCGGGATCAGGCGTTCGGGTGAGACGCGTGCGTAGACCGGGTGGTCCCAGCGCAGCAGCGCTTCGAAACCGGCGACGCGGTGATCGTCCAGGCGCAGCTGCGGCTGGTAGTTGAGCGTGAACTCGCTGTTATCGATCGCCGCCTCGACCGCGCGCAGAAGCGTGAAATCGTCGGTGACCCGCCCGTAGCCGCGCGGCTTGAGCAGGGCATAGGATTGCGCCTCGCGGAAGACCCGGTGCAGGCCACTCTCGACCGCGGCAAGCAGGGCGTCCGGCGTCGGACCGTGGTCCCGATACAGCCCCCCCGCGGCACGGCAGGCGATGGCGATGCTCCGTTCGCCGAGCGTCACCGACGGCTTGAGCTCGTCGAGCATCCGGTTGATCGCCAGCTCCAGCAGCGCCTCGTCGCAGGGCTCGGCGACCAGCACGCCGAACAGGCCACCTCCCAGGTGGCCGACGAGGTCGTGCGCCCGGACCGTGTCGAGCAGCCGTCGACCGATGGAATTCAGGCAGTCGTCACCCGCTGAAAAGCCGAAGGCGTTGTTGATGTCACGCAGGTGGCTGAGCTTGACCAGCACCAGGCCAAAGGTCGCCTGGTCCGCCGTCGCCGGGGTAGCGTGCTCCTGCAGGTTGCGCAGGAAGGCCTCGCGCGAACAGACCGACGGTGGGGGATCCGCGTCCGTCACGCGCCGCTTCAGGCGAAGTAGCGCCTGGGATCGATGCCGAACGCACCTGTATCGTGCGAGTTGACGATCTCGAGCGAGCGTTCGCCGGGACCCGGCAGCTCGTCGCCGAGATCGAGGATGGAGTTGCGTTCCAGCGCGACCTTCTCTTCGTCGAGCACCAGCATCACCCGCGGGCGCAGGCGCCGGGTGCGGTTCTGTGCGACGACGATGGCGATCTCGCCCGAGGAGAGTTCTACGATGGTGCCGGTCGGGTAGACGCCGAGGCACTGGATGAACTGCTCGTAGAGTTGCGCCTGGAACTCCTTGTCGCGCCAGTCGTACATCTGGCGGATCGCGTGGTGGGCCGAGATCGATTCGCGGAACGGGCGCGCACTGGTGATGGCGTCGAAGCAGTCGACGATGGCGACGATGCGCGAATAGATCGGGATCTCGCCATTACGCAGGCCCTGCGGGTAGCCGCTGCCGTCGTGCCGCTCGTGGTGATGGCGCACGCCGTCGATCACCTTGGGCGATATCCCCGAACTCTGGCTCAGGATTTCGACGCCGTAGTCGACGTGCTTGCTTACCAGCGCGTACTCCTCGTCGGTCAGCTTGCCCGGCTTGCTCAGAAGATTCGGTGGCAGTTTGAGTTTGCCGACGTCGAACAGCAGCCCGGCCAACCCGAGTTCCTGGAGCTGGTCGCGCGACAGGCCAAGATGACGACCGAACATGACCGCGAGCACCGAGGTGTCGATGGCGTGGTCGTAGGCGTAGGTATCGATGCTGCGCAGCTTGGTCAGCCAGAGCAGGGCATCGGGGTTGCGGATCACGCTCTCGACCATGTCGTGGACTGCCGGCTTGATGCTGTCGGCGTCGACCTTCTTGTCGACCTGGATGTCCTGCACCATCGACTCGACCACCTTGTCGAGGTTGTGCTTGGAGTCACGGGCGCGCGGCATCTCCTGTTCGACTGACGCACCGTCCTCGTAGGCGACGCACTGCTTTGGCATGCCCGGAATCGCGCGCAGCTCCTCGGAGAGGGGTACGGTGCCGAAGGTCAGCAGCGGCTCGGGATTGAAGTCGGCGGCCTTGGACTCGTCGATGTAGACGTACTTGCAGTAGCGCCGCAGGTTGTCGATGTCGTGGTCGTTGCGGATCAGGAAGCCCTGGAACAGGAACGGGGTCTCGATCCAGGGCCGATCGACCCGGGAGACGTACATCCCGATGCGGAGTTCGCTGGGGCTGAGTTTCTTTTCCACGCTGCGGTGCCGGTGTGTTTTAGGGGGGGCAGGCCTCGGCCGCCTATCACTGAGACTAGCAAGCACGACCGATAGTGTGAACCACGGGATATCCTGCTGGTCGGCTATTCCCAACGGGTTAGGCGTGGGATAATCGCCGCTATCAGGAACAGCTCGAGGGAACCGCCATGCTGCCCAAATTCGAAAAGATTCTCTACGCCAGCGATCTCGGCGACCAGACCCGTCCTGCATCGCGCGTGGCCGTGGGCCTCGCCCAGCAGTACGACGCCACGATCATCATGTGCCACGCCCTCGAGCCTGTCGGTCCCTACGGCCGCGCCCTCATCGAGACCTACGTCTCCAGCGAGGACCTCGAATCGGTCTACCAGGAGGGCCAGCAGAGGGTCCTGGAGAAGATGCGCGAACGGCTCAAGAAGTTCACCGAGGAAGAGCTCGCGGGGACCGTTGACATGTCGGCCCACGTCTCCAGCCTGGTGGTCAAGGAGGGCCTCCCCGGCGAGGTGATCGTGCAGGAGGCCGAGAACCACGGGGTCGACCTGATCGTGGTCGGAACCCACCGCAAGGCCGGGGCCCTGAAACGCATGCTGATCGGCTCGACCGCGCGCTACGTGACCCAGCATGCCAGTTGCCCGGTGCTGGTCGTCCCCACCGAGTGAGTCCGCGGTCCCGGTCAGGCTGACCGGGGCAGCCAGACCGAGAACAGAACGCCGCACCGGTCGGGACCGGTCGTTGCGGTTGCCCGACCGCCGTGCGCCTCGGCGATGCGGCGCACCACGTAGAGACCCAACCCGAGGTGGTGTCCGCCTCCCCCGGCCCGCGCGCGGCCCGAGACGAGCGTCTCGAACAGCTTCCCTTCGAGCGATTCCGGAAGTGGCGGCCCGTCGTTGGCCACGTCGAGTCTCCAGCCGTCGCCATCGCTTCGCAGCGTGACCGTGATCGCGCCCTCGACGGGGGTGAAGTCCACGGCGTTGTCGAGCAGCTTGTCGAGCAGTTGCTCGAGACGATGGTCGACACCTTCGATCCAGGCTGACGTTTCCGGCAGCACCTTCACGAGCCGCGCGTCCGGGTGCGCCATTTCGAAGCTCTCCAGGTAGACGCCGAGCAGCCGTGCGAGATCGAGACGCGTGCGTGGATCGCCTTGCAGTGCCTCCTCGAGATCGGCGGCCTCGGTCAGCGCGGCCAGGGTCTGCTCGAGTCGTACGAGGCCGCGCGCGGCACGTTCGAGCAGCTTGTCACGCTCCGTGGATTCCGTCTCCTCGGCCAGGTTCTGCAACGCGGTGGCGACGCTGTTCAGCGGGTTGCTTAGCTCGTGGCGCAGCGTGCGTGGCAGGCTCTCCACGAAGCGGGTGTGACGCTGCAACCGGGCGAGCAGGGCGGTGATCACGCGCGACAGTTCGCCGATCTCGTCACCGCTTTCGGCCTCCGCCTGCACCCGTGCGCTGACCTGCCTGCCCCGTGCATCGATGGCCGCACCGGCCTCGCGCCCCAGGCGCCTGATGCGCCACGCGAGCCGTGCCGCGAACAGCAGCAGTGCCAGCGCACTGGCGCCGATCAGGACCAGGCTGGCGACGCTGAAATCGGCGAACGTGCGGTAGCGCGAACGCAGCAGGTCATCGAGGCCCTGTTCGGCCACCACCGCACCGACGACGCGACCGGCTGTGGAAATCGGTGCAGCGGCGACCAGCAGGTCGTCACCGGCGGTGATGCGTGCACTCCCCGTATGCCCCTCCAGTGCCGCGTCGAGTGGTGACAGCGCGAGCCGCGCCAGCCGTGCGGGGGGCTCTCCGAGTCCGCTCGGACCACCGACGCTGGCACGCACCCAGCGGTCGCGATCGACCACCCAGACCCGGGCGGTGCCGGCATCGAGACCGCCCAGCTGCGCCTCGAGTGCCGGTTCACGGTAGCGTGGCCGCAACGGGGGCGAAGTGGCGTCACGACCCGAGTCGCCGTCATGCACCGCGACGCGCAGCACCGGGTGCTGCTCGAGCAACGCCAGCGGCAGGCGGAATTCCACCGTGTAACCGTCTCGGCCTGGCTGCCAGACCGCCTCGATGCCCAGGTCGGGGCCGATGACCTGGCGCTCGCCGTCGGGGGTGCTGGGCAAGATGTCGACCCGACCCGGCCCCTGCGCGGCCAGGACCCGGTAACGCGACACCCCGTCATCGCCATGCAGTTCCAGGCGCAGCTGGTCGCTGGTGGCCAGCTCGGGGTTGCCCGGATTGCGATAGTCCGGTCGCGGATCGCTGACCGTGACCAGGCCGTAGAGCCGCCCGTCTCGCGTGCCGAGGCGCAGTCGCCCCGCGGGTGCTCCGGGCGTGGCTTGGCCAATCGCAAGCCCGTCGCCGGTGATCTCGGGCCAGCGACCCGGGTAGCCGTCGAAGCTCTCGTCGGCATCCAGTGGCCAGGCGTAGAGCAGGATGCTGCCCGCTCCCACGCGGCCCGCGAGGTGCCCGGCCTGCGGCTGCAGCAACAGCGTGGCGCTGCTCGCGAGAAGTTCCAGGGCGCGCAGTTGGCCGTCGACGAGGAAGGCCTCGAACGCGACCATCGCGCGCCAGGCGAGCCACGGCAGCGTCAGCAGCAGCAGGCTGGCGAGGAGCAGTTTGCTTCCCAGCGACAGGCCACGACGCGCCATCACGCCTCCCAGCGGTAGCCGAACCCGTAGACGCTGGCGATCGACGCGAAGTCGGGGTCGATGTCGCGGAACTTGTGGCGCAGGTTGCGCACGTGGGTGTTGACGGTGTTGTTGGTGACCACCGTCTGGCGCGTCGCAGCGGCGAGGCGGTCGTAGCTCGCACCGCGTGCATGCCCAGGCTCGACGATGGCATGCAGCACCCGGAACTCGGTCAGGGTGAGCCGCAGTGGGCTGCCCCGCCAGGCCGCGCTGCAGCGCTCGACATCGAGTTCGAGTGCGCCGAGGTGGCGCGGCGAGCTGGCCTCGACCAACGGTGCACGCATGCGCAGCAGCGCCGTGACCTTCTCGACCAGGAACTCCAGCGACACCGGCTTGACCTGGTAGTCGCAGGCACCGAGTCGCAGGCCGGAGATGCGGTCGATGTCGTCACTGCGGCTGCTCAGGAACAGCACCGGAAGATCCGGTGAGCCGCTCAGCAGCTCACGGCAGAGCGTGAACCCGCCGTCGTGCTCCTCGCCGAGCATGATGTCGAGGATCGCCAGCTCGGGAACGGTCTCGGCAAGCCGGGTCCGCGCCTCGTCGAGCCCGGCGCAGGTGACGACCCGGTAACCGCGTCGCTCCAGCGCCTCGGCGCAGCTGGCGCGCTGGTCGGGGTCGTCCTCGACGATGGCGACGGTATGGGACATGAACCATCCCGGCCAACCGGACACGGTGTTCTCCACGCTTTCTCCACAGTTGTTCCACGCCAACTGCATGCTTGCGCGGCCCGCTGGCGTTGCAATGACGTCACCGGCGCGGGCGTGGGAAGCCGTCGGCGAAGGCGCCGATGACCGCCACGGAAGGCGGGGCTGGTTCAACGGCGGGCAGAGGTCCGCGAGGAGAGAGACATGCACCTGTTCGTACCCATCAGCGACGAGATGCTGTTCGACCACCCGGAACGGATCGGCGGACCCCTGGTGCCGTTCTCGGTGGATCTGCCCTGCGACCGGGCCTGGGCCCTCGAGCCCACCGACAAGGAGAGCGACCATGATTCCTACCCCGACGTGCCTGGCGCGTACCTGGCTGAAGCTTCTGCTGTTCCTGCTGCTGACGGGCCTGGTGACCGGTGCGCGGGCGACGCCGCACGACCGCGTGCTGGGCGAGACCACGAGCGGGACGTTGTGGTTGCAGCAGGAGAACGCGCGGGAGGGCTACGTGGCCGCACCCGGGCTGGCCACGGAAGTGAGCATCGAGGTGACCGCGCTGGTCGCGCGGGCGACGGTACGCCAGCGCTTCGCCAACCCGGGTCGTGACTGGGCCGAAGGCATCTATGTCTTCCCGCTGCCGGAGACGGCCGCGGTCGACGGCCTGAAGCTGCGTATCGGCGAGAGGGTCATCGAAGGGCAGGTCAAGGAGCGGGCCGAGGCCAAGCGGGTCTACGCGCAGGCCAAGGCGAGCGGCCACCGCGCGAGCCTGGTCGAACAGGAGCGGCCCAACGTCTTCACCACGTCGGTCGCGAACATCGGGCCGGGCGAAGAGGTGACCGTCGAGATCAGCTACCAGCAGCGCGTCGATTTCCACGACGGAAGCTACCGCCTGCGTTTCCCGACCGTGGTCGGGCCACGCTACATCCCGGGGCAGCCATTGATCGAGGAGACGCTGGTCGAGGAGGTGCGCCTGGCCGGCGGCTGGGCCATGGCAACCGATCAGGTGCCCGACGCACCGCGCATCACGCCACCGGTTCGTGACCCGGCCGAGTCTCCGGCCAACCGCCTCGCGATCGAGGTTCGCCTGCGCGCCGGCGTGCCATTGATGCACGTGACCAGCGCTCACCACGCCGTGCGTGAGACGCGGCAGGGTGACACGCATGTCGTGGTCCTCGCCGAGGGGCCGGTGCCGGCCGATCGTGACTTCGAACTGGAGTGGCGCCCGGAACCCGCCGCGCTGCCGCGTGCGTCGCTGTTCCGAGAGCAGGTCGACGGTTCGCACTATGCACTGCTGACCGTCATGCCGCCGACGCGGATCGCAGAGGAGCAGCCGCGGACGCCGCGCGACCTGGTGCTGGTGGTCGACGTTTCCGGCTCGATGCACGGCGAGTCGATCGTCCAGGCGCGCGCGGCACTCGATCTCGCGCTTTCGCGTCTCGACCCGGGCGATCGCTTCAACGTCATCGCGTTCAACAACAGCGCCTGGAGCCTCTTCCCGGGGCAGCGTCCTGCGAACCAGGCCAACGTGGCCGGCGCCCGGCACTGGGTCGGACGGCTCGATGCCAGCGGTGGGACCGAGATGGCCGGGGCGCTGCGACTGGCGCTCGCCGAAACCGGCGGGACGGACGCGGACCGGCTGCGCCAGGTGGTGTTCGTTACCGACGGCGCGGTCGGCAACGAGGACGCGCTGTTTCGCCTGATCGAGACGCGTCTCGGTAACGCGCGGCTGTTCACGGTCGGCATCGGCTCGGCCCCGAACAGCCACTTCATGCGCCGTGCCGCGCGCCAGGGCCGTGGCAGCTTCGTGCACGTCGGCAACACCGCCCAGGTTGCCGAGCGCATCGGCGAACTGCTGGTCAAGCTGGACCGCCCGGCGTTGACCGGGGTGACGCTGACCTGGCCGGAGGGGGTCACCGCCGAGACCCTGCCCGACCCGCTGCCCGACCTCTACCACGGCGAGCCGGTGCAGGTGGTGATGAAGCTCGACGCGTTGCCGCGCGAACTCGAGCTGACCGGCCGTGTCGGAACGCGTGCCTGGCGCGCGGGGCTGACACTCGATGCCGCAGAAGCCGTGGGCATCGGCCGGCTGTGGGGCCGTGAACGCATCGCGCAGCTGATGGATCGCCACCGCCGTGCGCCGCAGGCCGAGACACGAAGGGCAGTGCGTGACCAGGTGGTCGACGTCGCGCTCCGCCACCACCTGGTCAGCCGGTTTACCAGCCTGGTGGCGGTCGACACGACACCGGCGCGCAGCCGCGAGGCACTGCTCAGGCGCCATCATCTGGCGACGGAGATGCCGCACGGCTGGTCCCATGCGAAGGTGTTCGGCGTGCCGCGCACCGCGACCCCGGCGCCTCTGCAACTCGCGACCGGGCTGCTGCTGGTCGGCCTTGCCTGGTGGATGCGCCGGAGGGCCCGGACGTGAGGCGCCGCCTGCTCCGGATCGCCGCGGGACTGCTCGCCGCTCTCGGCGTGCTGCAGCTCGGCCAGGCGGGCTGGATCGAGGCCAAGGCGTGGCTCGCGGTCGGGCTGATCGAGTCCGCATGGCAGGCCACGTTGGCGAGCGGGTCACCGACCCGCCCCTGGCCGTGGGCGGACACCTGGCCGGTCGGCCAGCTGGTGGTGCCGGGACGTGGCATCGAGCGCATGGTGCTGCACGGCGCGAGTGGCCGCACGCTCGCGTTCGGTCCGGCGTGGGACAGTGCCAGCGAGGCACCCGGCATGGATGGCATGGTGGTGTTGAGCGGCCACCGCGACACCCACTTCCGGTTTCTTGCCGACCTGACGCCGGGCGAGACACTGCGCCTCGTCGGGGTGGACGGCGAGCGCGAGTACGTGGTCGATGGCACGGACGTTTTCGATGTCCGTCGCGACCGACTGGTCGATCCTGGCGCGGTCGACGCACTGTTGCTGGTCACCTGCTACCCGTTCGACACGCTGCGCACGGGCGGGCCGCTGCGCTACGTCGTGACCGCCAGGCGGGCCGGGGATTCCCGGGAGTCGGCCTGAGTGGACGGCAAGCGAAGCAGAGGCCACGCCCTGGCCCGTGGCATCACACCCCGCGGGACCACCAACGCGCGGGGGGCGAAACGCCTGCGGGAAGTTCTGGCACGCTGGCGCGCACTGTTCGACCGCCAGGCGCGACGCGTCGCCTGAAAGGGCCGTTTGACAGCGTGCGATGCGGCTGCCGATAGTGGGGCATGCGGTTCATCGACGCGGACGCCGTCCACGCGGCACTCGACTACCCAGGCCTGGTTGCGACCCTGCGCGATGCGTTCGTGGAGGGCTGCATGATGCCGACCCGGCACCACCATGCGCTGGGCCAGGTCGGGGGGCAGGAGGCGACCCTGCTGCTGATGCCGGCCTGGAGTCCCGGGCAGGAGATCGGCGTGAAGGTCGCCAACGTCTTCCCTGGCAACGCCCACCACGCCCTGCCGGCCGTGTCGGCGACCTACCTGCTGTTCGACGGCACGACAGGGCAGCCGCGGGCGGTGCTGGACGGTGCGGCGCTGACCGTGCGTCGCACCGCGGCCGCTTCCGCGCTGGCGGCGAGCTACCTCGCCCGGCGGGACGTGGATCGGCTGCTGGTCGTCGGGACCGGCAAGCTCGCACCGCACCTCGCACGCGCCCATGCCGCGGTACGGGACTACCGGGAGATCGTCGTCTGGGGACGCCGCGCAGAGGCAGCGCGGGAGGTCGCAGAGCAGCTCGGTGAGGAGGGTTACCCGGTGGCGGTGGCCGATCGCCTCGAGGATGCGGTGCGCGGAGCGGACGTGGTCAGCTGCGCCACCCTGAGCGAGTCCCCGCTGGTGCGCGGCGAGTGGCTTTCGGCGGGCACGCACCTAGATCTCGTCGGGGGATTCACGCCGCGCATGCGCGAGGCCGACGACGCCTGCATCCGTCGCGCCGAGCTGTTCGTCGACACGCGCGAAGGGGCCTGCAGCGAGGCGGGCGATATCGTGCAACCGCTGGAGTCCGGCGTGATCGATGCCACAGCGATCCGTGCCGATCTCTACGAACTCTGTCGTGGCAGCCACCCGGGACGAGAGCAGGATGCCGCGATCACGCTGTTCAAGTCGGTCGGGGCCGCGCTCGAGGATCTCGCCGCTGCACGCATGGTCGCCGCGCGTGTGGATGCGACCACGGTCAGCGTCGCCGACGGCTGAGCAGGAAAACCGGCAGCAGTGCCATGCCGGCGACGAAGCCGCCGATGTGGGCGCGGAACGCGACGCCACCCTGGCCAGGTTCGCTGGCGAGCTGGCTGACGAGCTGCAGCAGGAACCAGAAACCGAGCACCACCAGTGCCGGCAGGCGCACGGTGTAGGGATAGAGACCGATGGGGATCACCACCAGCACGCGCGCCTGGGGGAACAGCAGCAGGTAGGCGCCGAGCACTCCGGAGATCGCGCCGCTGGCGCCGACCATCGGCACCTGGGAGGCGGTGTCGGGCAGCGCCTGGGCCAGCGCCGCGGCCACGCCGCACAGCAGGTAGAAGAGCAGGAAGCGGAGATGGCCAAAGCGGTCCTCGATGTTGTTGCCGAAGATCCACAGGTAGAGCAGGTTGCCGAGTAGATGGGCCCAGCCGCCGTGCATGAACATCGACGTGAAGAGCGTCGCGCTGGCAGGGACCCTGGCCAGGGCCTCCGGCAACTCGACGTGGTCGAACAGCACGGCCGGCACCAGGCCGAAGCTGTACAGGGCGCGTATGCCGCCTTCCTCGCCGAGCCCGAGCTGCCACAGGAACACCGCGACGCAGGCCGCGATCAGGCCCACGGTGAACAGCGGGACGGTTTCGGTCGGGTTGTCGTCGTGCAGGGGTATCATCGGGCGCGGCCCGTGGGCGAGGCAGACCCTATACTAGCGATGCGCCCGGGAATCCGTGAATTTAACTAAAGTAGAGATTCAATTATGATTCGTATCATATTGTTAATTAACATCTTGGTGTGGGCCAATGCCGCCCTTGGTCAGACGGCTCCCCTGACCTACGACCGCATCCACCTCAGCGCCTCGGCGAATGCCGAAGTGGCCAACGACATCCTCGTAGCCGAGCTCTACGCCTTCCAGGAAGGGCAGGACGCGGCCGCGCTGACCAACGAGGTCAACGCCGCGATCGCCTGGGCGCTGGAGCTGGCCAAGAAGAGCAAGGCGATCAAGGTGCAGACCCTCGGCTACCAGACGCAGCCGGTCTACAGGAACAAGCGCCTGGACGGCTGGCGGGTGCGTCAGTCGTTGCGTCTGGAGAGCATCGAGCCCGAGCAGCTCGCCAAGCTGATCGGTCCACTGCAGGAGCGGCTGAGGCTGCAGTCGGTGAGCTACGCGATATCGCCGGCGCGCCAGCGCGAGGCCGAGGACGCCCTGATGGTCGAGGCGCTGGCGGCCTTCCGTGCGCGCGCCGGGTTGGTTCGCGACGAACTCGGCGCGGCCGCCTACCGGCTGGTCGAACTGCGCGTGGACGGCGGGGGTCCCAGGCCGATGCCGCGCGCGGCGGTGGCCATGGAGATGCGCGCTGCCGCGGCACCCCCGGCCCTCGAGCCCGGGACGCGAGATGTCCGCGTGACCGTGAACGGGACCATCGAACTCGAGCGCCGCTAGTCGCGGCAGCCCACGACCATGGCACGGATGCCGGAGATCAGTCGCGAAGCGGTGCAACGGGTCGGCCGTGGACTCGGACCGCTGCTCGCACTGCTCGCCTGGCTGCTGCTCCCCGCAGGGGGTACGGACGGACTGAGCCCCGGCGGTCGGGCGACGGCCGCGATCGCGGTCTGGATGGCCTGCTGGTGGCTGACCGAGGCGGTGCCGCTCGCGGCCACGGCGCTGCTGCCGGTGGTGCTGTTCCCGCTGAGCGGTGCGACGAGTGTCGCCGAGGCGACCGCACCCTATGCCAACAGCCTGATCTTCCTCTTCCTCGGCGGTTTCATCCTCGGTCTCGGGCTGCAGCGCTGGAACGTCCACCGGCGTCTTGCGCTGGCGCTGCTGGCGCGCATCGGCTCCGGGCCACGTCGGCTGGTCGGCGGCTTCATGCTGGTCTCGGCCGGATTGAGCATGTGGCTGTCGAACACCGCGACGGTGATCATGCTGCTGCCGATCGGTCTCAGCGTCGTCGTGATGCTGCAGGAGCGTGGCGCCCAAGAGGGTGGCGACGCGATGCCGGCCAACCTCGCGCCGGCACTGATGCTCGGCATCGCCTACGCGGCATCGATCGGCGGGGTCGGAACGTTGATCGGCACGCCTCCGAATCTGGTCCTGGCCGGGTTCCTTCGCCAGCACTACGGTGTCGACCTGACCATGCAGCGCTGGCTGATGATCGGCCTGCCGCTGGTGGTGGTGTTCCTGCCGCTGGCCTGGCTGCTGCTGACCCGTGCGATCTTCCCCCTGCCTCCCGGCAAGGGTGCGGGTGGTCGCGCGGCGATTCGCCAGGAACTGCATGCCCTCGGCCCGATGGCGCATGCCGAGCGCGTCGTGCTCGGCGTGTTCCTCGCCACCGCCGCGTGCTGGGTGCTGCGTCCCCAGCTCGCCGCATGGACCGGGATCGACGGCCTGAACGACGCGACCATCGGCGTGGCGGGCGCGCTCGCGCTGTTCGTGATCCCGGTCGACCGCCAGCGGCGCGTCTTCGCGATGGACTGGGCGACCGCGCGCAAGGTCCCGTGGGAGATCCTGATCCTGTTTGGCGGCGGCCTGAGCCTGGCCGCGGCGGTCAGGGCCAACGGCGTCGACGCCTTCATCGCCGGAGCGTTCACCGGCCTCGAGGGCGTGCCACTGCTGCTCTTCCTGCTGCTGCTGGTGGCGGTGGTGGTGCTGCTGACCGAGATCACCAGCAACACCGCGGTGACCACCACGCTGCTGCCGGTGCTTGCGGCGACCGTCGCGGTGCTGGCGCTGCCGGCCGGCCCGGTGCTGGCCGGTGCGGCCATGGCCGCCAGCTGCGCGTTCATGCTCCCGGTGGCCACACCGCCCAACGCCATCGTCTTCGCCTCCGGGCAGGTGACCATCGCGCAGATGGTGCGCGCCGGCGTCGGCCTGAACCTGGTCGCGATCGTCCTGGTCAGTCTGGCCGCGTGGCTGCTGGTGCCGGTCGATCTGATCAACTGATCACGCTGGCCAGATCGTCTGGTTCGGTCTTAACTGGAACGAACGGCGTGCCGTCGAGCACGTCGCCCAGCGCGAGGTGATCGCCTTGCACGTGCCGATGCATCGTCGTCGTCTCCCGTTTCGCGTGCTGGCCGCGCTGCTGCTGGCATGCAGCGGGGCGAGGGCGGATATGGACATCAGGCCCTGTGACGGCCAGCCGGTCGAGGTGGAAGGCGATTCGCGCGATGTCGACGTGGTGTGCGCGGCCAGCGTGGCCGCGCTGGCACGCCTCGCGGAACTCGGCCTGGTGCCCGAGCGCCCCATCCGCGTGGTGCTGGTGGATGCAGGCATCGTCTACAACGGTCACCTCGCCTACGGCCAGTACGACGGACCCCATGAACGGCTCGAGCTGATGTCGCCGGCGGCGATCGCCAGCCAGCAACCGCCACCGACCCTGTTCGACCAGCCGATCGACGACGTCCTCTACGCCGGCCTGGTGGCCCACGAGCTCACCCACGCGGTGGCGCAGCAGCACATGCGCGCCGACAAGATCGGCAGCCCGGCCCAGGAGTACCTCGCCTACGCCGTGCAGCTCGCCAGCCTGCCGGACGAGCGGCGCGAGGCGATCGTCGCCGCGGCCGGCGTGCGTGGCTGGGAGGCGGGTGACACCGTCAGCAACATCTATCTCGGGTTGAACGTGCACCGCTTCGCGGTCAAGTCGCACCTGCACCTGTACGCCCACCCGGAACGGGCCAGGGTGGTCGAGACGGTGCTCTCGAGCCGTGGCAACGTGACCTTCACGGCGCCCTGAAACCGCCATCCACGTCGAGTGACCGCGCCACGCGTGCGGTTGATGACCAGGCGGCGGCTGCCTACCATGGCGCGCCATGCAGGCCACGCCAGAACTCCACCATTTCGTCCGCCAGACCCTCGGCTGCGGCTGTCCCGACAGCGTGTTCGATTCGGTTCGGATCGATCGCGCTCCGCTGCTTCCGGGCGGCGCACAGCCGGCCTGGTGGATCGAGATCGGCGGCCGCCTGCTGATCGCGGTCTGCGACGACGCCCCCGGGCTCGCCGCACGCCTTCCCGAGGTCTTCGACGCGGCCAGGACGCGCCGCGACGCGACCGGGTTCAACCGCTTCCGCCTGGTGGTCGTCGTCACGCCTGCGACCGACAGCGCCGCACTCGAGCGCGCCTTCGCGCCGATCGGTGGAGCGGACGACCGCCTGCATCTGCACCCTATCGAGCCGGCCAGGCTGCCGCCGCTCACTGCCACGGAGACCGCATCGGTATGAAGTACATCGGAGCCCACGTCAGCGCCTCGGGTGGCGTCGAGAACGCGCCGCTCAACGCCGCCGAGATCGGTGCGACCGCGTTCGCGCTGTTCACCAAGAATCAGCGCCAGTGGGTCGCGAAACCGCTGAGCGAAGCCAGCGTCGACGCGTTCCGTTCCAACTGCGAAGAGCACGGTTTCGCGGCGGAGCAGGTGCTGCCGCACGACAGCTACCTGATCAACCTCGGCCACCCGGACGCCGAAGCACTGGAGAAGTCGCGCACCGCGTTCGTCGACGAGATGACCCGTTGCCAGCAGCTCGGGCTCTGCTACCTGAACTTCCATCCCGGCAGCCACCTGAACAAGATCGACGAGGACGCCTGCCTGGCGCGCATCGCCGAGTCGATCAACCTCGCGCTCGATGCGACCGAGGGGGTCACCGCGGTGATCGAGAACACCGCGGGGCAGGGCACCAACCTCGGCCATCGCTTCGAGCACCTCGCGGCGATCATCGACGGCGTCGAGGACAAGTCGCGGGTGGGGGTCTGCCTCGACACCTGCCACACCTTCGCTGCCGGCTACGACCTGCGCACCACGGCCGACTGCGAGGCGACCTTCGGTGAGTT
>JAACFL010000154.1 GCA_009937385.1 Gammaproteobacteria bacterium
GCCTGTTGCGACTTGCCCTGGTCGAGGCGCACCGCGGCGAGGTGCTGCCAGAGGTAGGCGTTCGAGGGCTCGATGCGCAACGCGCGCTCGAGCCCAGCGGCCGCCTGCTCGTGCTGGCCGGCCGCCCAGTGGCGGCGCACGTCGCGCAGGATGCCGTCGACCGCGTCGGTCTTCGTCACCGGCGTCGCGAGGGCCAGCTGCTGTGGCGGCGGTGGCGGAGGTGCGGTGGCCCCAGTGCCTGCGGGTGCTGGCGGCGGTGTCGGCGTGGCGGACGAGGCGCCCGAGGGCAGCGGTCGTGGCGTACCGCTGGCCGGTTCGGGGGCCGGCAGCACCGTCACCGTCACCGCCGGATCGGATGGCGTGGCGACGGGTGTCGGCGTCGGCACGGTCGGAACCGGTGCGTTGATGCTGCGCGACTCCACGGGAGCGATACGGCCCGACGGTGCGGCGCAGCCGGCGAGCAGCAGGCAGCCCAGCAATCCCAACAGCGATCCCTGTCTGATCATCATTCGAACAGTCCCCTTATCCAGTCACCGAGCGAATCGCCACCCTCGGAACGGCGCCCGCAGTCGCTCGCCTCGACCGGCAGCGCCGTTGCCGCGACCGGCAACTGCACCGCGCCCGGGCAGCCGGCGGCGCTGCGCCGCGGCGGGTCCAGCTCAAGCCAGGCCGACGTCACGCCTTCCGGCGCCACTGGGTTCAGCGCGCCGGTATCGAGACCCGCGAGGACCCGGCCCCAGACGCGCAACGCACCGCTCGCGCCGGTCAGCCCGGTCGGCTCGTTGTCGTCTCGGCCGACCCAGGCGACCGCCACGTGTTCGCCACTGTAACCGGCAAACCAGCTGTCGCGCAGGTCGTCGGTGGTGCCGGTCTTGCCCGCGACGCCGAGCGCCGCGACCGCGTGCTGCAGCGAGCGCGCCGTGCCGCTGCGCACCACCTCCTGCAGCGCCCAGGTCAGCTGGTGGACCGCGGCCGGGTCGACGCGCTGCTCGACGGTCAGTGGATAACGTTGCAGCTCAGCGCCATCGGCCGCAACCACCTCGCGAATCGCGCGCAGCGGCGTGTAGAAACCGTTACCTGCCAGCGTCTGGTAGAGCTGCGCCACCTCGAGCGGGGCCATCTCCACGGCACCGAGCAGCAGCGACGGGAACGCCTTCACGGGACGTCGCAGGCCGAGCCGTTGCAGCGCATCGACGGTGCGCGGCACGCCGAGCTCCATGCCGAGGCGCGCGGTCGCCAGGTTGTAGGAATTGGCCAGGGCGAGGTAGAGCGGCACGCTCCCGTGCGCCTTGCGATCGTAGTTGTTCGGTGCCCAGGTGCTGCCGTCGTCGAGGGTCAGTTCGAACGGCGCGTCCTCGATCGGCGTGGCCAGTGTGTAACCGCGCTCGAGCGCGGCGAGGTAGACCGCGGGCTTGACCAGCGACCCGATCGGGCGCACCGCGTCGAGCGCGCGGTTGAAACCGGCGTAGCGCGGCCGCCTGCCACCGGTCACGGCGAGCACCTCCCCACCCTCGCCGCGGCTGACGATGACCGCGGCCTGCAGCTTGCCGCGCGGCAGCTTGCGCGCCTTCTCCAGAGCCGGCAGCTCGCTGGCCACCACCCGCTCGACGTCGGCCTGCACCAGCGGGTCGAGGGTCGTGAAGATGCGCAGCCCCTCGCTGCGCAGGTCCTCGTCGCGATAGTCGCGGCGCAACTGGCGTCGCACCAGGTCGAAGAACGCCGGATGGCGCACCGACGATGCGCCGCGCTGGGCGCTGACGCCGAGCGGCTGCCGTCTCGCCGCGTCAGCCGCGCTGGCGTCGACCATGCCGCGCTGCTCGAGGGTGGTGATGATGCGGTCGCGGCGCTCGCGCGCCCGCTCGGGGTTGCGCCGCGGGTCGTAGTAGGAGGCGCCGCGCAGCAGCGTCACCAGCAGCGCCGCCTTGGGCAGGTCGACCTGTGCCAGCGGCACCCCGAAGTAGTCGAGGCTGGCACGGCCGAAACCGTGGATGGCCCGTGTCCCGTCCTGGCCCAGGTAGACCTCGTTGAGGTAGGCCTCGAGGATCTCCTGCTTGGGGTAGCGCCACTCGAGCAGCAGCGCCATCAGCGCCTCGTTGACCTTGCGCCAGAGGCTGCGTTCCGGGGTCAGGAAGAAGTTCTTGACCAGCTGCTGGGTCAGCGTACTGCCGCCCTGGCTGACCCGGCCGCTGCGCAGGTTGACCCACATCGCACGCGCGATGGCACCGGGATCGACGCCATGGTGGCTGTAGAAGTGGCGGTCCTCGATGGTCAGAAGGGTCTCGATCAGGATCGGTGGCACCTCGTCGAGGCGCACCAGCACGCGGTCCTCGTTGTGTGCCGGGTAGATGCCGCCGATCTCGAGCGGCTCGAGGCGCAACAGCGGCAGCGACCCGCCGCGAGGTGCCGTGAGCGCGGCGACCCGTCCTTCGGCGAAGCGCACCAGAGCCCCCTGGGTGCCCTGCTCGCCGTCGGCGAAGCGGAAGCCGCGGGTGCGCAGTGACAACACACTCTGATTGCGGGCATAGCTGCCGGGCGCCTGCGCGGCGCGCCCCTTGCTGTAGCGCAGCAGCTCGAGTTCCTGCTCGAGCCGGTCCGGGTCGAGCTTGAGCCCCGGAAAGAGCTCCAGCGGACGCGCGAAGACGCGAGCCGGGACAGCCCAGCGCTTGCCCTCGAACTGGGTCCGCACCTCGCGGTCGAGGTAGAAGAGGTAGCCGACCACCAGCGGCGCGCTGACCAGCGCGGTCCAGAAGAGCAGCTTGAAGAACCGCCAGAGCAGGCGGCGCGGCGGCCGCTGGGGTGGCTTGCGGCGGCGCCGTGACCGTTTTCGGGGGGGCATCTCTGGCGCGGAATCCGGGACTGGCGACGGCAGAGTTCATTCTACCACCCGACGCAGGTGGCGCACGTGGCAAACCTGCTACGCTTGCGCCCTCCCCCGCACGGAGGCCGGAGGCCGATGGGCGAACCGACGCTGATCGCCGCGCTGCAGGATCCCACCCGTTTCGATCATCCCGTCGAGCGCTTCGAGGTGCACGAGACCCACATCTCCTGGGTGCTCCTGACGGGGCCGTTCGCCTACAAGATCAAGAAACCGGTCAATCTCGGTTTCCTCGACTTCTCGACGCTGGCGGCTCGCCGGCATTTCTGCGACGAGGAGCTGCGCCTCAACCGCCGCCTGGCTCCGCAGCTCTACCGCGACGTCGTCGCGCTGACCGGGACCCCGGACGACCCCATCGTCGACGGCACCGGCGAGGCGTTCGAGTACGCGGTGCGCATGGTCGAGTTTCCGCAGGAGAGTCTGCTCGATCACGCACTGAAGGACGGTGCGCTGGATGCCGCCAGGGTCGACGCCATCGCACGGTTGGTGGCCGATTTCCACGCCGGTGCGGAGATCGCCGCCGCGGACTCTCCGTACGGCGAACCCGACCTGGTCTTCAGGCCGGTGCGTGAGAACTTCGAGCAGATCGATCCGCTGCTCGACGACCCTCCCGAGCGGGCGCGCCTCGAACGGCTGCGTGACTGGAGCATCAACCGCTACGACGAGCTCCGCGAGCTGCTCACAGAGCGCAAGTCCAGGGGCTGGATCCGCGAAGGGCACGGCGACCTGCACCTGGGCAACATGCTGCTGCTCGACGACGAGATCGCCGCATTCGACTGCCTCGAGTTCAGCCCGGCACTGCGCTGGATCGACGTGCAGAGCGACCTCGCCTTCCTGCTGATGGATCTCGCCGAGCACGGGGCCCAGTCGCATGCCCACCGGCTGCTCGACGCCTACCTGGCACGCGGTGGTGACTACGCAGGACTGCGCCTGCAGCCGTTCTACCAGGTCTACCGTGCGCTGGTGCGCGCCAAGGTCGCGGCAATCCGACTCGGCCAGGGTGGCGGCGATCCATCGGTACTGCACGACTACCTGGCGTTGGCCGAGCGCCTGCGGCAACCGCCTCGGCCCTGCCTGCTGATCACCCACGGCCTGTCGGGCAGCGGCAAGAGCCACGTTGCCGGTGAACTGGTCGAGCGGCTCGGTGCGGTGCGCCTGCGCTCCGACGTGGAGCGCAAGCGCCTGCTGGGTCGCGAGGCCGAGAGTGCCACGGCCGAAGGTGACAAGGCGACGGTTTACGGCACCGAGGTGTCGGACCGGACCTACCAGAAGCTAGCCGAACTCGCGCGCACGGTCGTCGAGGCCGGCTACCCCGTCATCGTCGATGCGACCTTCCTCGAACGCGAACGGCGCGATGCATTCGCCGCGCTGGCCACCGAACTGGGGGTGCCTTTCGCGATCCTCGACGTGCAGGCCGACGACGAGCTGCTCGAAGCGCGGGTCGCGGCGCGGGCCCGGACGGGCCGGGATCCCTCGGAGGCCGACCTCGCGGTTCTCGAGCTGCAGCGTGCGCACTACGCACGGCCCGGCGCCGACGAGCACGCCATCGTGATCGACGGTGCCGAACCGGATTTCGACGCGCTTCTCATCGCTCTCGGTACGGCATGAGCGCACGCACCTGATATAGACTGGTTTCAATGCCCTCCTCGACACAACGGATCACGCCCCTCGACGCGCCCTCCCGATGATCGATCGCCTCCTGAACCTGTTGCTGGTGAAGCGGGACGAGCTCGGCACCCTGCTGCTGCTCGGTACCAACCTGTTCCTGGCCACGCTGGCTCTGATCGTTTCGCAGATCGTCGCCGAGACCCTGTTCTTGTCGGCCTACGGCGGCGACGTCCTCGTCTACATCTACATGGTCAACGGCGTGGGTGCGGTGGCCGCCGGGTCGGCCTACGGCTGGCTGCAGGGCAAGGGCCGGGCCGGCATGTTCGAAATGGTCATGGTGATGCTCTTCGCGATGCTGTTCGCCATGATCTGGATCGGCATCGACGGGGCGCCGCCGTGGATGCTGATCGTTCTGATGGTCTTCGCCGAGATCTTCGGCACGCTGATCATCCTGCAAGCCTGGAACACCAACGGGGCCCTGCTGACCTCCCGCCAGGCGAAGCGCCTGATGCCGCTGATCAGCGGGTTCGGCACGGTCGCAGGCATCCTCTCCGGGGTGCTGGTCGGCAGTCTCGCCGGACCACTCGGAACCGTAAACCTGATCGGTCTGGTGATCGTCGCGCTGATGATCATGACCGCACTCGCCTACCCGTTGGCCAAGCGCCTCTGCATCAGCATGGAGCGCATCGCGCCCGGGCCTAGGTCCGAGCCTGGACCGAAGCGCATCGGTGCCGGCGCCCTGGCGGTGCTTGGCAACCGGCACATCCAGGTGATCCTGGCGATGACCGCGGTCGCGACCCTGACCAGCATGCTGGTCGACTACCAGTTCAAGGTCTTCAGCCAGGCCCACTTCACGGTCGATGGCGCGCTCGAGAAGGACCGTCTGAGCAGCTTCTATGGACAGTTGCAGATCGTGATCTCGACCCTCGCACTGGTGCTGCAGTTTGGCATGGCCTCGCGCGTGCTCGAGCGCTTTGGCATCGCGATGACGCTGGCGCTGCTACCAGCGGTGATCCTGACCGGCGCGTTCGGCATCGTGCTCGGCATCGGCAGCTATTTCGCCGCCGCGACCTTGTCGCGATCAGGTGACAAGGTGCTCAAGTTCAGCCTCTACGGTTCGACCAACCAGATGCTGTTCATGGCACTCCCGGAACACCTGCAGAAAGCGGCACGTACGTTGAGCAACGCCATCGTGCGCCCGGCCACCTTCATCCTCGCCGGTGTGCTGCT
>JAACFL010000155.1 GCA_009937385.1 Gammaproteobacteria bacterium
ACCGCCTTGGCGGCGCCGGTGGAGGTGATGACCATGTTCAGCGCCGCGGCACGGCCGCGACGGTCGGCACTGTGATAGTTGTCGATCAGGTTCTGATCATTGGTGTAGGAGTGCACCGTCTCGACGTGACCGCTGACGATGCCGAAGCGATCGTTGAGCGCCTTGAGCACCGGGGTGATGGCGTTGGTCGTGCAGCTCGCGGCCGAGACGATGCGGTCATCGGCGGTGAGCATGCCGTGGTTGACGCCGTAGACGATGTTCTTGATGCCGCCCTTGGCCGGGGCGGTCAGCAACACCTGCGAGGCGCCCGGACACTCGAGGTGCTGACCGAGGCCCGCCTCGTCCTTCCAGATGCCGGTGTTGTCGACGATCAGCGCGTCCCGGATGCCGTAGCTCGTGTAGTCCACCGACGACGGGGAGTCGGAGTAGATCACCTTGATGATGTTGCCGTTGGCGAGGATCGCGCTGTTCTCCTCGTCGACGGTGATGGTGCCGTTGAACGGACCGTGCACCGAGTCGCGACGCAACAGGCTGGCACGCTTCTGCAGGTCGCCGCCCTTGCCCTTGCGCACCACGATCGCGCGCAGGCGCATGATGCTGCCGCCGCCGGTGCGCTCGATCAGCAATCGTGCGAGCAGCCGGCCGATGCGGCCGAAGCCGTAGAGCACGACGTCCTTGGGCTGGCGGGCCTGCGCCGGCTGGTCGACGATCTCGGCCAGCTCCTTGGCCAGGAAGTCGCGGATTGGCTGCGGACGCCCTTGTTTGAGCCAGGCGATGGTCAGCTTGCCGAAATCGACGCGCGCCGGCGACAGCGCCATGCCACTCAGCGCCTCGAGCATCGGGTAGCTGTCCTCGATCGCCAGCTCCCCACCCTCGAACTGGCGCACGAAGCGGTGCGCCTTGAGGATGTCGATGGTCGAGCTGTTGGGTAGAGCTTGCCGAGCAGCGGGACCATCGCCTCGGCCAGCTCCTGGCCGCGCTTCCACTGGTCTAGGTAGGTGTCGGGGTTGTGCATCGTTACGCCTCGTCGCAGTTGAATCAAAACGGCGGACCGGACGCGGTCACCCCCGCGCCGATGGCGGCAGGTGGATGCCGAGCCGATTCCTGGAATTCATGTCACCGGGTTCCGGGACGCACCGTGAAGGCGTCATCCGACCCGCTTCCGAATTGGCTCACATTCTACAATACATTGGAAATTAAAGTGTTTTCTCGGCCCATTAACCCTGGCTATCGAGCCGGTGAAACTTTGAAACCGGTAACTTGGACGTGATACTGAAGGCCCATTCGCAGGTGGCGACCGGCCGGGGCAGCGTCCGATCGCGGTTGGCGAGTGACGACCCGGCATGCCGAGCTGATGCCGCCGTCATGGAACCTGCTCGCCGGGCAATGAAAAAGCCGGCCCGCGGGCCGGCTTTTTCGCGAACGGCGAAGCCGCTCAGACGCGCAGCGCGCCGTCGACCTCGAGGCAGCGACCGCTGATGTAGTCGTTCTCGAAGATGAAGACCGCGGTCTTGGCGATCTCCTCGGGCTTGCCCAGTCGCTTGGCCGGGATCATGCCGGCGATCTTGTCCCGCGCCTCTTCCTTCATCGCCATGACCATCTCGGTACCGATGTAGCCCGGGGCGATGGCGGCGGAACGGATGCCGAAGCGCGCCAGCTCCTTGGCCCAGGTCACGGCCATCGCCTGCACCCCGGCCTTGGTCGCGGTGTAGTTGGTCTGGCCCATGTTGCCGTGCCGCGAGATGCTGGAGATGTTGATGATCACGCCCTGGCAGCCGGTGTTGATCATCTGCACGGCCGCCTCGCGACCGCAGAGGAAGGTGCCGGTCAGGTTGACGTCGATGACCTGCTGCCACTGCTCCAGGCTCATCTTGTTGACGATCTCGCCGTCCTTGACCTTCACGAACAGGCCGTCGCGGGTGATGCCAGCGTTGTTGACCAGTCCGTGCAGCGCGCCAAAGTCGGCGACGATGCGCTCGAACAGCTCGACCACCGACGCCTCGCTGGCGACGTTGGCCTGGTAGGTGCGCGCCTGGCTGCCGACCTCCTCGCACAGGCTGGCGGTAACGTCGAGCGCCTCCTGGTCCAGGTCGACCAGCGCGAGCTTCGCGCCGCGTTCGGCGAACTGCACCGCCATGGCACGGCCCAGGCCGCGACCGCCGCCGGTGATGGCAATGACCTTGTCTTGCAGATCCATGAAATACCCCTGTCTGAGTTTTTTCTGCCCGGGAAGCCGTTGGAGCTGAAAACGCTTCAGCTTCTGCCTCGATTCGGGATTTGTGCACTGCAACATCCTACCATTTTGCTGCAATGCAACCAAGTCTTGCCTCGTCCCCCTCTGCTATGCTGCGAACCTGACCAGGGAGGCCCGATTGGACCCAGCCAACCCCGCCCCCGGCGGTCCCGAAGCCGCCATCCCAGCGGCCGACGTCCGCCTCGACGACAGGTACACCGCGGACCGTGGGCGGATCCTGCTCAACGGCACCCAGGCCCTGCTGCGTCTGCTGCTGGTCCAGCGTCGCCGGGATCTCGCTGCCGGCCTGAACACCGCCGGCTTCGTCTCCGGCTACCGCGGCTCGCCACTCGGCGGCCTCGACCAGGCGCTGTGGCAGAGCAAGGCGCTGCTCGACGCCGCCCCGGTCCACTTCCAGCCCGGCGTCAACGAGGATCTCGCGGCGACCGCCGTCTGGGGCACCCAGCAGGCGGCGAGCCTGCCTGCCACCCGTGTCGACGGCATTTATGCCCTCTGGTACGGCAAGGGACCCGGCGTCGACCGCAGCGGGGATCCGGTGCGCCACGCCAATCGCCAGGGCACATCGCGCCACGGCGGGGTGCTGATGGCGTTCGGCGACGACCATGGCGCCAAGTCCTCGACCGTCACCCAGCAGAGCGAACCGCTGCTCGCCGGCCTCGGCGTGCCGGTGCTCTATCCGGCAACGGTGCAGGAGATCCTCGACCTGGGCCTGCACGGCTGGGCGCTGTCGCGCTTCGCCGGCACGTGGTCCGGCTTCAAGTGCGTCAACGAGATCCTCGAGACCACTGCCACCGCCGAGGCCGACCACGCCGCACGGGTCCGTGTCGTGCTGCCCGACGAGACCCTGCTGCCCGCTGGCGAGCGCAACGGCCGCCTCGCCTTCGACCCGGTCGGCGAGGAGGCACGGCTGGTCGAGGCGCGGCTGCCGGCGGTGCTCGCCTACGCCCGCGCCAACCGGCTCGATCGCGTCGAGTTCGGTCGACCCGGCGCCCGCCTCGGCCTGGTCTCGGCCGGCAAGGCGGCGGTCGACGTACGCCAGGCGCTCGCGCTGCTCGGCCTCGACGAGGCCGATGCCGAAGCCCTCGGACTCGCCCTCTACCGGCCGCGGTTGATCTGGCCGCTGGAGCCCGAGGGAATCGCCGCGTTCGCCCGCGGGTGCGACGAGCTGCTGGTGGTCGAGGAGAAGCTGCCGTTCGTCGAACCGCAGGTCGCCAACGCACTGTTCAACCTGCCGGCGGCCGAACGGCCCCGGCTGCTCGGCAAGCGTGACCTCGATGGCTCACCGCTGGTCCCCGCCCACGGCCAGCTCGACCCGGTGCGCCTCGCCCGGCTGATCGGCGCACGCCTGCTCGCGAGCGAGGCACCGCCGCCAGGGCTTGCCGAGCGGCTCGAGAGACTCGACCGGCGTCCCGCTGCGGCGAGCCCGGGAACGAGCTCGACCCGCCGGCTGCCCTATTTCTGCGCCGGTTGCCCGCACAACACCTCGACCAAGGTGCCCGAGGGCAGCATCGCGCTGTCCGGCATCGGCTGCCACACCATGGCGCTGTGGATGGATCGCGACACCCTGCCACCGACACAGATGGGCGGCGAAGGCGCCAACTGGAACGGCATCGCGCCGTTCTCCGACACCCCGCACCTGTTCCAGAACATCGGCGACGGCACCTACGCCCACTCCGGCCTGCTGGCGATCCGTGCCGCGGCCGCCGCCGGCACCCGCATCACCTACAAGCTGCTCTACAACGACGCGGTGGCGATGACCGGCGGCCAGCCGGTCGAGGGCAGCTTCACCGTGGCCGACATCGCCCGGCAGCTGCTCGCGGAGAAGGTGCAACGGGTGGTGGTCGTCAGCGACGAACCGGACAAGTACCTGGGCGCGCTCGCCCTGCCCCCCGGGGTCGACGCGTTCCATCGAAACCGACTCGACGAGGTCCAGCGCGAGCTGCGTGAGATCCAGGGCACCACGGTGCTGATCTACGACCAGGCGTGCGCCACCGAGAAACGCCGCCGGCGCAAGCGCGGTCGCCTCGTGGAGCCCGACCGCGCGGTGTTCATCAACCACCGCGTCTGCGAGGGCTGTGGCGACTGTTCGGTGCAGGCCAACTGCGTCGCCCTGACGTCGCGCGAGACGCCGTTCGGCCGCAAGCGCCAGGTCGACCAGTCGGTCTGCAACAAGGACTACAGCTGCCTGCGCGGCTTCTGCCCGGCGCTGGTCACCGTCGAGGGCGGGCGGCGGCGACGCCCTGCAGCCGCGGCGCTTCCCGAAGGGCTGTTCGCCGACCTGCCGTCCCCGACACGATTCGACGGCCCATGCAACGTGCTGGTGACCGGCATCGGCGGCACCGGCGTGGTCACCGTCGGTGCGCTGCTGTCGACCGCGGCCCACCTCGACGGTCTCGTGGCGCAGGCGTTCGACCTCACCGGGCTGGCACAGAAGAACGGCGCGGTGTTCAGCCACCTGCGCCTCGGCGGACCCGCCGACGGCCGACGCACCGCGCGGCTCGGCCCGGGAGAGAGCGACCTGCTGCTCGGCTGCGACCTGGTCGTTGCCGCCAGCGACGATGCCGTCGCCAGCTGCGATCCGGAGCGCACCCGCGCCGTCGTCAACACCGCCGTCGTCCCGACCGCGCAGCTGCAGCTCGACCCCGACGTCGACTTCCACACCGACGAGCTCCTGGCGCGGGTCGAGACGGCCGTTTCGGGCCATGTGGACGCGATCGACGCCGCCGGAAACGCCCGCCGACTGCTCGGGGACACCATCGGCAGCAACCTGTTCCTGGTCGGCGTCGCGTTGCAGCGTGGCCTGCTGCCGGTGACGCTGGAATCGCTCGAACGGGCGATCGAATTGAACGGCGTCGCCGTCGATCTCAACCGCAACGCCCTGCGTCTCGGTCGCCTCGCGGCCCACGCGCCGGAACGGCTCGCCGGACTCGGCAGCGGCGATGGCCCTGCAGCCACGCAGCCGGACGAACTCGACGCCCTGCTCGCCCTGTTCGGCGAGGAGCTCGTCGCCTACCAGGACCCGGACCTCGCCGCAGGTCACCGCGCGCTGGTCGAGCGCGTCGCCGAGACGGAACACGCCGTTGCACCCGGCATGCGGAGCCTGTCCCACGCCGTCGCCCGCACCTACTTCCACCTGCTCGCCCACAAGGACGAGTACGAGGTGGCGCGGTTGCATGCCGACCCGGCGTTTACCGAGGAGATCGCGGCGCAGTTCGAGGGCGACTACCGCATCGTCCACCATCTCTCGCCGCCGTGGCTCGGCCGACCCGACCCACGCACCGGGCGCACGCCGAAGCGGGCGTTCGGACCGTGGCTGCGCAGGGTGTTCCCGTGGCTGGCGAGGTTCGGGCGGCTGCGTGGCACCCTGCTGGACCCGTTTCGTGGCGTCGACGAGCGCCGCGAAGCGCGGCAGCTGGTCCAGGAGTACGAGGCTCTGGTCAAGGTTCTGCTCGACCGGCTGGATGACCGCAACCACGCGGAGATCACCGGGATGGCCGAGATGGCGCTGTCGGTACGCGGCTACGGCCCGGTGCGCAGTGCGGCGGTCGCCGCCTACCGCGCCGAGGTCCGGAAACGGCTGGCGGCGCTCGACGAATCCACCCCCCTGGACGAGGCGGCATAGGCATGGACGTCGAGACCCTGCAGAAGCGGCTCGCCGACTTCGCCCGCGAACGCGACTGGGAGCAGTTCCACAGCCCCAAGAACCTCAGCATGGCGCTGGCCGCCGAGGCCGGCGAACTGATGGAGGTGTTCCAGTGGCTGACCGAGGCGCAGTCCGCGGAGCTCGCCCCGGGTGAGAAGGGCTGGGAGCTGGCCCGTGACGAAATCGCCGACCTGCAGATCTTCCTGCTGCGTCTTGCCGACCGCCTCGGCGTCGACCTCGAGGCGGCGGTCGAGGCCAAGATCGCGCGCAATGCCGAGCGCTACCCCGTCGAGCAGGTGCGCGGCGACGCCACCAAGTGCAGTCACCGCGACTGAATTGACCGACACGCCAGCCAGTCGATACCTGCACGCCGATCACGCCGGCAACTTCGCCGACCTCTACAAGCACGCCCGGCTGATCGCGCTGCTCCGCGCGCTGGGCGCGCTGGGCGCGCTGGGCGCGGAAATGGATCTGGCGTACCGGAATACAAGGGCCGAAAACCCCTTGAGAGCATGAAATGTTTTTATGGATCCGCGCACTCCATAAACGCGCCTTGGGTCGCGCGGCGGTTCGGAAAATGCCGTCCTGCAGGA
>JAACFL010000156.1 GCA_009937385.1 Gammaproteobacteria bacterium
CAAACCAAAGACTCCGCCGCCTCGCCCCAGAAACCCTCCGGGTCCTCGATCGATCGCCGGTACATCTCGTCGTAGTTGCCCATGGGGGTCCCCTCTGTGCTGTTTTCGGTTGCTGGTGCGCTGTCGACGACGCGGGCGATCGCCCATTCGATTGTCGACAATCATAAAAGGGCTAGGAGTCTAAAATCGGCCGTCAAAGGGTGTCAAGGAGGCCCTGGTGGCAATTATGTTGACAATCCAACCATTTATCGCGCCTGCCGCGCCAGCCAGACGGCCAGCCCCTGGCTGTTGAGATCGAGGTCCATCTCCAGGAACTCGAGCAGCTCCTCGCGCGGCATGCCGACGCCGTGCGCCGCGAGCCGGTCCAGGAAGTGCGTGGCGAGGTCGGCGCGGATCGCCGTGCGTGGATCCTCGGCCCCGGCGTGCGCGAGGGCGAGATCACGCACGCTGTGGAGGTCGGTGCGCAGGTCGTCGGCAAGGCGCTCGAGGTCGCCGACCCGGCCGAAATGGGCGAGGTAGACCGACTCCGGTCCGAGCGCCATCAGCCGGTCGACCGTGGCCAGCCAGGCGGCGGGATCGAGCTGGGTCGGTGTCGTCGTGGCGAAGATGAACGCGCCCCGCGCGCTGTCGAGCTCGCGGTAGGAGATGCCGAAGGTGTCGCCGCTGAAGATGCCGCGGCTTGCCGCGTCCCAGACGCAGTAGTGGTGCAGCGCGTGGCCCTCGGTGTGCAGCAGCCGCAACGGCCGGCCGGCGAGTTCGATCTCCATGCCGTCCGCGCTCTCGATCACCCGCTCCGCGGCCACCGGCACGATGTCGCCGAACAGCCGGGCCATCTCGCTGGCGCCGTAGACCTCCCTGGAACCGGCGATCAGCCGCGTCGGATCGACCAGGTGGCCCGCGCCGCGTGGGTGCACGACCAGCCGGGCCCCGGGACAGGCCGCCATCAGCGCCCCGGCGCCCCCGCCGTGATCGAGGTGGACGTGGGTCGGCATCACGTAATCGACGTCGTCGGGCGTCAGCCCGAGCTGCCGGAGCGCCTCGAGGGCGCGCGGTGCGGCGAGGCTGGTCCCGGTGTCGATGAACGCGGCGCGGCCATTCTCGACGACCAGGTAGAAGGCATCGAGTGCCGGGCGGACGTAGCCGGCATCGATGCGGGTGATGCCGTGGTCAAGGGTCGCGATCGTCTCCATGGTCTCTCCGTTGCACTAGGCGGGTTGGTCACCGCCTCGACCCGAGTCGCCAGTTCCTGATGTGGGTCGGGCCTCAGCCCGACAACGCCGCCCTGATCCGGCAAAGATGTCGGGCTGAAGCCCGACCCACAGCAATCACCGGTCGGCAGCGGGCGCTGCCCGTCAACGCTCGAGCACGTAGGTCCCGGGCGCGTCGGCAAGCGGAGGATGGGCGTCGTTGCCTAGCGCGGGTGGCGCGACCCGTGGACCGCAGCGCTCGCCCAGCCACGCGGCCCAGTCCTCCCACCACGAGCCCGGCACCTTCGGCGCCTCCTCAAGAAAGCGGTCCGGGTCGCTTCCGGTGTCGAGCTCGCCCTTCCAGTAGCGCCGCTTGGGTGGATCGACCGGAGGGTTGATGATCCCGAGGATGTGTCCCGAGGTCGCCAGCACGTAACGCACCGGCCCCTTGACCAGCCCACCGACGCGGAACGTCGCCCGCCACGGCGCGATGTGGTCCTGCTCGGCACCGACCGCGTAGAGCGGCTGCTTGATGCGCCCGAGGTCGATCTTGCGCCCACCGAGGGTCAGCGCGTCGGGCTCGACCAGTCGGTTGTGCAGGTAGAGCTCGCGCAGGTACCAGCTGTGCATGCGCTCGGGCATGCGCGTGGTGTCCATGTTCCAGAACAGCACGTCGAAGCGCGGCAGCTCCTCGCCGAGCAGGTAGTTGTGCACGTAGTAGTACCAGACCAGGCTGTTGGAGCGCAGTGCACGGAAGGCGTTGGCCATGTCCTGGCCGTCGAGGTAGCCGGTCTGCGCCATGCGCCGCTCGAGCCATTCGACGGTCTCGTCGTCGAGGAACACGCCGATCTCGCCCGGGAGATCGAAGTCGACCAGGGTCGTGAACAGCGTCCAGTGGGCGACCGGCAGCTTGCGGCGCCCCCCGGCACGGTTCAACCACGCCATCAGCGAAGCCACCAGTGTGCCGCCGATGCAGTACCCGGTCAGGTGCACCTGGTCGCTGCCGGTGATGGCGCGCGCGACCTCGACCGCCTGCAGCGCACCGTCGAGCAGGTAGTCGTCGAAGGTGGTCTCGCGCAGCTCCGGGCCCGGGTTCTTCCAGCTGGTGACGAACACCGTGAAGCCCTGGCCGACCAGCCAGCGGACCAGGCTCTTGCGCGGGTTGAGGTCGAGGATGTAGTACTTGTTGATCCAGGGCGTCACCAGCACCAGCGGCATGGTGTGCACGGTCTCGGTGGTCGGCGCGTACTGGATCACCTCGAGCAGGTGGTTGCGGAACACCACCTTGCCGGGCGTGGTGGCGAGATTCTCGCCGACCGTGAACGCCTCCTCGTCGGTCATGCGGATCGAGCCGCGCCGCACGTCCTTGACCAGGTTGGCCATGCCCTCGGCGACGCTCATGCCGCCGGTCTGCAGCGCGCGCAGCAACGCCGCGGGGTTGCTCCAGAACAGGTTGCTCGGGGCCACGGCGTTGAGCAGCTGACGCGCCAGGAAGACCGCCTTGGCACGGGTCTGTTCGTCGACGCCTGGCGTCGCCTCGACGTTGTCCTCGATCCAGCGGGTGCCGAGCAGGTAGAGCTCCTTGAGGTGGTCGAAGAACGGGTTCTGCTCCCACACCGGGTCCTGGAAGCGCTCGTCGAACGGGTTGACCCGCACCAGGTCCTGCTCGGCTTCGCCGAGGTAGCGACGCATGGCGTGCAGCTGCACGGTCGTCGCATCGTGGGCGAGCGCGGCAAGCTGCGCGTTGAGCACCTTCGGGGCATGCATCCACGCCTGCTGCACGCGCTGACAGGCGTCGAGCATGCCGAACGGGTCGACCGCCTCGCGCCAGGCGTTCAGCCAGTCTGCGGGCGCGGCGGGCTTCGGGTCGCTCATGGCCATCTCCAGGGTCGGTACAGGGGGCCGAGGATAGTCGACCGGGACCGCGCCACCAAGGGCGCCGTCACACGTCGGTCATCAGCTGCTCGAAGCTTTCCAGCGTCAGGTCGGCACGGGCCGACCAGCGCGCGGTGCGCTCCCAGTCGACGTAGAGGGTTGCGACGCCGGCCGCGCGGCCGGCATCGAGATCGTGGACGAAATCACCGACCATGACCGCGTCGCCCGGCGTGGCACCCCACGCCGCGAGCAGCAGCTGCAGGCCGGCCGGGTCCGGCTTGGGGATCGCCTCGTCGCGGCCGACCAGATCCGGGGTGCGGAAGTGCACGGCCAGGCCCGTGGCCGCGAGTGTCCGGCGCACGCTCGCGAGCCGGTTGCGCGAGACGATGCCGACCCGGCAGCCGCGTCCCAGCAGCGCATCGAGCAGCGCTGCAGCGCCCGGGCGAGCCGTCGCCTGGGCGCAGGCCGCGGTTTCGATGTCGTCGAGTCGTGCCAGCAGCGGACTGGCCTCGTCGGCCGGCAGCGTCGCGAGATGCTCGAGGATCGGTGCGTGGCCGGGCACCCCGAGCTCGCGTCGGATCGCCTCGAAGTCGAGGACCGGGTGGGTCAGCGTGCCGTCGAGGTCAAAGATCCAGCAGCACCGCCGGCGCACGTCGTCGAGTATTGACCGCGCGCCCATCGGAGACGGGCCGGAAAAATCAGGCCGCGGAGTGGCCCGACATCTTCACCTCGACCTTCTGGTCGTCCGCGAGTCCGGCGTAGTACTCGCGCAGGATGGCCAGCACCTCGGGGCGGCTGAAGTGATGCGGCACCTCCTCGCCCTCGGAGAGTGCCTTGCGCAGCTTGGTCCCGGACAGCAGCAGGCGGTCCGCAGCGTCGTGCGGGCAGGTCTTCATCGAGGCCATGCCCTCGCACTTGCTGCAGTGGAAGGTCCAGTCGATCTTCAGCGGTCGCGTTTCCAGCGAGCCGGCCGGGATCTCGTCGAAGATGTGGTGGGCGTCGAACGGCCCGTAGTAGTCGCCGACACCGGCGTGGTCGCGCCCGACGATCAGGTGCGAGCAGCCGTAGTTCTGGCGGAACACCGCGTGCAGCAGCGCCTCGCGCGGACCGGCGTAGCGCATGTCGAGCGGGTAGCCGGCCTGCATCACGGTGTTGTCGACGAAGTAGTTCTCGCACAGCGTCCCGATCGCCTTGGCGCGCACCTCGGCCGGGATGTCGCCCGGCTTGAGCTTGCCGAGCAGCGAGTGGATCAGCACGCCGTCGCAGATCTCGATGGCGATCTTGGCCAGGTACTCGTGCGAGCGGTGCATCGGGTTGCGCGTCTGGAACGCCGCGACGGTGTGCCAGCCGCGCTCGGCGAAGGCCGTTCGGGTCTGCGCCGGGGTCATGAAGGCGTCGCCGTACTTCTCGGGGAACTCGCCCTGCGAGAGCACCTTGACCGGACCGGCCAGGTTGACTTCGCCCTGGGCCATGACCATCTGCACGCCGGGGTGCTCGGCGTCGGTGGTCTTGTAGACCATGACGCACTCGTGCGCCTTGTCGATGGTGTACTTCTCGGTGACGCGCATGGTCGCCATGACCTCGTCGCGCTCGGGGTCGACGAGCGCGACTTCCTGGCCCTCGCTCAGCGTGTCGGCGAGCGCCTGGTCGGCGGACAGCGTGATCGGAATCGGCCAGAACAGGCCGCTGGCGGTCTGCATGGCGTCGCAGACACGCTCCCAGTCGAGACGGGTCATGAAACCGTCGAGCGGCGTGAAGCCGCCGATGCCGAGCATGATCAGGTCGCCCAGCTCGCGGGAGCTGAGCGGCACCTTCGGCAGGTCCGCGGCGCGTGCGCGCTCGGCCTCGAGTTCGTCACCCGTGAGCAGCAGGGGCTTGAGTTCACCACCGCCGTGCGGCTTGACCAGCGTCGTCATGGCTCCTCCATCCTCGATTTATCCGGGGCCAGGCACGACGGCCGACGCTTCCGGGGGGAGCCACCTTGCGCGATCCCCACGCGAAAATCCAAGTGAAATATTCTAGGCGGCCATAAGGCTGCTTTATTGTTGCCTATGCCCGAGCTTATGAAGGGATAAGACTGCACCTGTTGCCAGGTCGTTCTATCCGAATATCAATGACTTGGTGCCCGTAAACTCACGACATCCCGGGCCACCCAGGAGCCGCCCGAAGCCGGAAGGACCGACGCCGCCGGTCGGGATGGCCGGGTCTTCGGCCACCGGGGCGTTGATGTAGACCTGCCCACAGCGCAGCGCCCGTCCGACCCGCAGGGCACGCTCGGTATCGCCCGACCAGACGCTGGCGCCGATGCCGATCGGCGCATGGTTGGCGATCGCGATCGCCTCGGCCTCGTCGGCCACGCGGATGATCGCCGCGACCGGGCCGAACAGCTCCTCGTCGTAGGCCGGCATGCCGGGTGATACGTGATCGAGGATCGACCCCTGGTAGAAGGCCCCCGGCGGCTCCCCAGGCATGCAGCCGGTGACCACCCGCGCGCCCTGGGTGCGCGAGCCGGAGACCTGGCGATGAAGCCGGTCGCGCAACTCGTGGCTGGCGAGTGGCGCGAAGCGCGTCTCCTCATGCATCGGGTCGCCGTAGATCAGTTCCGATTCGACCGG
>JAACFL010000017.1 GCA_009937385.1 Gammaproteobacteria bacterium
CGCATGACCAACCTGGACCGCATCGCCCGGCTGGTCAGCCGCTTCGACATCGTCGGGCTGCAGGAGATCGATGCGGGCAGCCTGCGCAGCGGCTTCGTCAACCAGGCCGAGTACCTGGCGCAGCGCGCCGGGTTCCCGAACTGGCACCACCAGCTCAACCGTGATCTCGGGCGCTTCGGCCAGCACAGCAACGGGTTGCTGAGTCGCTATCGTCCGACGGCGCTCAACGCCCACCGCCTGCCTGGCCTGATCCCCGGGCGCGGTGTGCTGAGTGCCACGTTTGGTAGCGCCCCGCACGATCTCCTGCTGCTGATCGTCCATCTCGCGCTCGGCCGTCGCGCACGGCGCATGCAGCTCGCATTCATCGCCGAGCTGGCACGCGCGCACCCGCACGTCGTGATCATGGGTGACTTGAACAGCCCGTTGCGACAGTGGCAGGACGTCGGCCCGCTGCAAGCACTCGGCCTGCACTCCCCGGCCCAGGACCTCCACACCTACCCGAGCTGGCGTCCGCAGCGCGGCATCGATCACATCCTCGTCGGACCCACCCTGCGCGTGACCCAGGTCGGCACCCTGCCCTGCCATTACTCCGACCACCTGCCGGTGGCGATGGAGGTGCAGGTGCCAGCCGAGATTCACCTCGAAGCCCACCCAACAGCGGGCGTCGCCATGTGATATCCTAATGCCGCACCAAGGATAGGTGTATTCCCCAGGGAGCAGGGAACATGTCCACGAACCCCAATCCGGTCGCGCTCGCGACCGAGCAGCAGCGCGCGATTCTGGCGCTGTTCATCGCCCAGCTCGAGCTGCCGGACTGCCAGGGCCGCTGCCGGCCCGAGTTCGAGGCCGCACTCGCCAGTGCCGAGCCGCTCGAACGCATCGCCCATCGCCTCAGCACCTGCCTTTCCGGGCGCCCCCCCTCGCCAACGTGCACGACCCTGCTCAGGCTGGTCGACGGGGTCAGCCTGCCCCGCGAACTGCGCGCCGAGGCCGCGGCGATCCACGCGCGCCTGGCCACCGCCGACGACAGCGTGGCATTCGGCCACCACGTGCGCCAGCTCGCCGGGCTGATCGACGACCTGCCATCGCGGCTGCAGCAGGAGAAAGATGCCGTATCCGACCAGCTGGTGTCGCTCGCCGAGCGGCTGCACGCTCTCGAGGCGCAGCTCGCCGAATCCGCCGACATCGAGGCGCAGGCCAGCACCGAGACCGCGGCGCTTGACCGCGGCGTCACCGGCGCGGTGCACGAAATCGAGGCCGACCTCGATTGTGAGCCCGGGCACCTCGGCGCGGTGCTGCATGCCCGGCTCGAACGCATCGCGGAACAGGTGCACACCTACCGCGAGCGCGAACAGGCGCGCCTGGCCCGCATACATGCGCATAACGATCAACTCCAGTCACGGGTGCGCCAGCTCGAGGGCGAAGTCGCGCAGTTACAGAGCAGCCTGAAGGCCCAGCGCGCACGCGTGGTCACAGATCCACTGACCGGCCTGCACAACCGCTTCGCCTACGACGAGCGTCTCAAACACGAGCTGGCACTCTGGCAACGCTACCGCGCGCCCTTCAGCCTGCTGCTTTGCGACATCGACCACTTCAAGCAGGTCAACGACCTCCACGGGCACCAGGCCGGTGACGAGGTGCTCAAGGCGGTTGCCGACCTGCTCGGAAGCGCGCTGCGCAAGAGCGACTTCATTGCCCGTTACGGTGGCGAGGAGTTCGTGGTGCTGCTGCCCGGGGCGGACGCGGAGCGCGCTGCAGCGGTGGGAGAGAAGCTGCGCCAGCGGGTCGCCGGGGCGACCGTCGACCTGGAGAAGGCACGGCTCGGCGTGACCGTCTCGTGCGGCCACGCGACCCTCGCAGGCGAGAGCGCCAGCGCCGCGAACAAGCTTTTCGAACGCGCCGACACGGCCCTCTACTGGGCCAAGCGCGGCGGACGCGACCGGGTCTGCGCCGGCTGACGCCGCGTCCGGCTAGCGACCGTCGACCAGGCGGCTGCGCACGACCACCGCCTCGTGCAGGGTCCGGTGCACCGGGCAGCGGTCGGCGATCTCCAGCAGCCGCTGGCGCTGCGCGTCATCCAGGTCGCCGTCGAGTTCGATCTCGCGTTCGATGACGTCGACCCGCGAGGTGTCCTGGGGACAGTCGGCGCAATCCTTGGCGTGCACCTTGGCGTGCGCCAGACGCACCCGCACCCCCTCCAGCGGCAGCTGCTTGCGCTCGGCGTACATGCGCAGGGTCATCGCCGTGCAGGCGCCGAGCGCGGCGTTGAGCAGCTGGTAGGGGCTCGGGCCCTGGTCGCAGCCACCCAGCGCCACCGGCTCGTCGGCGACCAGCGGATGGCCGCCGGCATCGATCTCGGTCACGAATCCCTGGGCACCGATGCGCGCGATCACCCGCTCCTCGCCCTGCGTCTCGTCGCGCCAGGTCGGGCCCAGGGCAGCGACGTACTTGCTGGCCCAGGCCGCGATGACGGTGCCGATGTACTCCGCGTCGGCCTCGTCGCTGACCAGGTGATCGGCCTGGTCGAGCGAGACGAAGCTCTTCGGGTGCAGCGCGGCCTGGTAGATGCTCGTGGCATTGTCGATGCCGACGACCCGGTCGACCGGCGAGTGGAAGATCAGCAGCGCCCGGCCCAGACGGTGGATGGCCTCGCCCATCGACTGCCCCGCGAGATCGTCGAGCAGCGCCTTGCGGATGCGGAACGGGCGCCCACCCAGGTTCACCTCAGCTTCGCCATCTTCCTCGATCTTGGCCTTATGTTCTTCGAAATGGTGTACAACATGCGCTGCATCGCAGGGTGCGCCGATGGTCGCGACGGCCTTGACCGAGGGCAGCTGCGCGGCCGCGGCGAGCACCGCGGTACCGCCGAGCGAGTGGCCTACGAGGATCTGAGGTGCAGCGTACTCGGCCTCGAGGTGGCGCGCCGCGGCGACCAGGTCGGCGACGTTGGACGAGAAGGTGGTGTCCGCGAACTCGCCCTCGCTGGCACCGAGACCGGTGAAGTCGAATCGCAGCACGGCGATGCAGCGCGCGGTCAGGGCGCGGCTGATATGGCGCAACGCCTTGAGGTCCTTGCCGCACGTGAAGCAGTGCGCGAACAGCGCGTAGCCGCGCGGTTTGCCGTTCACCGGCAGGTCGAGTGTCGCGGCGAGCTGCTCACCGGACGCGTTGGCAAAGGTCAGGGCTTGGCTGGCCATCGGGACACCTCGGTTCAGCAGCTGAACAGGAACACCGCGAACAGCTCCTCGGGATCGAGCCACTCTCGCCACGGCTCGAACCCGGCCTTGGTGGCGAGCTCGCGGAAGCCGGCGGGCGTGTACTTGTAGGCGCTCTCGGTGTGGATGCTCTCGCCGGCATCGAAAACGATCTCTCGGTCGTCGAGCGAGACGCGTTGGGCAACCTGGCTGACCAGATGCATCTCGACGCGCTGGGCCTCCCGATCGTAGCGCGCGTGGTGGGCGAAGCGCGCGAGGTCGAAATCGGTGTCGAGCTCCCGGTTCAACCGGGCCAGGACGTTGAGGTTGAATGCCGCGGTGACGCCCTGCACGTCGTCGTAGGCGGCCTCCAGTCGCGCGCTGTCCTTGACCAGGTCGGCGCCGACCAGCAGCGCGCCCCCTGGCCCGACCAGCCCGGCCAGCCGCGAGAGCAACTCGACCGCGGCGGCCGGCTCGAAGTTCCCGATGCTCGAGCCGGGGAAGAAGGCGACCCGGCGGCCGCCGCGCGGCAGATCGGGCAGCTGCAACGGGCGCGAGAAATCGGCACACACTGCGTGCACCTCGATCTCCGGGTAGTCGGCAGCCAGGCCCGCGGCGGCGTTGAACAGGTGCTGGCGGGCGATGTCGATCGGCACGTAGGCCATCGCGTCGAGCACGTCGAGCAGCAGCCGCGCCTTGATGCCGTTGCCGCCACCCGGCTCGACCAGCACCGCGCCCGGCCCGAGCAGCTCGGTCAGCTCGTCACGGCAGTCGCGCAGGATGCCGATTTCGGTCCGCGTCGGGTAGTACTCGGGCAGCGCGGTGATGGCGTCGAACAGGTGGCTGCCGCGGGCATCGTAGAAGAGCATCGGGGTGAGCCACTTCGGATTGGCCTCGAGTCCGGTCAGCACCTCGCGTCGCAGGTCCGCGACCGGTGGGTGGAGATCGTGCAGCACCGGCGAGCTCATGCATCGCCCGCCAGGCGGATGCCGGTGAACTGCCAGCGCTCGTGCGGGTAGAAGAAGTTGCGGTAGGTGACGCGCAGGTGGTCTGCCGGGGTCGCGCACGAACCGCCGCGCAGCACCTGCTGGTTGCACATGAACTTGCCGTTGTATTCACCGATCGCCCCCTCGGGCAGCGCATAGCCGGGGTACGGGCTGTAGGCACTCGAAGTCCACTCCCAGACGTCACCGGCCAGCTTGGCCAGTTCGCCCCCGTCGTCGCCGGCGACCGGTTGCAGCTGGTCGCTCTCGACGAAGTTGCCGGTGAGCGGCTGCCCTGACGCGGCCAGTTCCCACTCCGCCTCGGTCGGCAGGCGCGCCCCGGCCCAGCGCGCGTAGGCGTCGGCCTCGTAGTAGCTGACATGGGTCACCGGCGCGTGCTCGTCGAGGGGCTGCACGCCGCCCAGCGTGAACTCGAGCCACGCCTCCCCGTCACGACGCCAGTGCAGCGGCGCCTGCCACGGCTCCTGGTTGATCGTGTACCAGCCGTCGGCGAGCCAGAGCTCGGGACGTCGATAGCCGCCGTCGTCGATGAACGCACGGTACTCGGCGTTGGTGACCGGGTGGCGCGCCAGCCGATAGCCCTCGAGCCAGAGACGGTGGCGCGGCCGCTCGTTGTCGAACGCGAATGCTTCGCCCGCGTGGCCGATTTCGCCCATGCCCGCCGCGCGCGACCACCAGCCCGATGCCGGCGCCTCGCCCACCGGTCTTGATGGCGGCTCTGCGTAGACCGGGTCGAGCGGGTTGATGCTGAAGTTGAGCTTGATGTCGGTGAGCAGCAGCTCCTGGTGCTGCTGTTCATGGTGGCAGCCGAGCACGGTGCGCGCTGCAAGCTCGCTCCACTCGTCGCGCGCAGCGCCCTCGAGCAGCGTCGCCATCGCCGCGTCGACGTGGGCGCGGTAGCTGCGCACCTCGGCCACCGTCGGTCGCGCCAGCAGGCCGCGGTCTGGGCGCGGATAGACCTTCCCGACCTGCTGGTAGTAGGAGTTGAACAGCACATCAAAGCCGTCACGAAACGGCCGGTAGCCGGAAAGGTACGGCTTGAGCAGGAAGGTCTCGAAGAACCAGCTGACGTGCGCGAGGTGCCACTTGGGCGGGCTCGCGACGATCGCGGACTGGATGACGTGGTCCTCGACCGTGAGGGGTGCGCAGAGCGCCTCGCTGCGGGCGCGGACCGCGCGGTAGTGCTCGAACAGCCCGTCGCGGTCGGCGAGATCGTCCGCGCTGTCTGCCGGTGTGGCGTGCATGCTCCCTCCGTGCATTTCGCTTCCCTGCGCCGCCCCGGCTCAGCCCGGCGTGTTCGGGGCCTCGGTCGCTTCAGCAGACGCCTCGCCGCGGCGGCGGCGATGAAAGCGTTCCACCCAGCGTAGTACGAGTTCGGGCTGGTGCGCCCGTCGCCACTGGCCGGCGGCGTACTTGTTGGCCTCGGCCAGCGTCGGGTAGATGTGGATGGTGCCGAGGATCTTGTTCAGCCCCAGGCCGTGCTTCATGGCCAGCACGAACTCGGCGATCAGGTCACCGGCATGGGCGCCGACGAGGGTCACGCCGAGGATGCGGTCCTTGCCCGGCGGCGTCAGCACCTTGACGAAGCCGTGGTCCTCGTCGTCGGCGATGGCGCGGTCGAGGTCGTCGAGGCCGTAGCGCGTCACCTCGTAGCGGATCCCCTTCTCGCGCGCCTCGGCCTCGCTGAGCCCCACGCGGGCGACCTCGGGATCGGTGAAGGTCGCCCACGGGATCACCGAGTAGTCGACACGGAACGTCTTGAACGGGCCAAACAGCGCGTTGACCGCCGCGTACCACGCCTGGTGGCTGGCGGTGTGCGTGAACTGGTACGGGCCGGTGACGTCGCCGACCACGTAGATGTTCGGGAAGTTGGTGCGCAGGAACGGGTCGGCCGCGACGGTGCCGCGCGGGGTCAGCGCGACCCCGAGCTCCTCGAGGCCGAAGCCGGTCACGTTCGCCTGGCGGCCGAGGGCCAGCAGCAGGGTGTCGAACTCGACCTGCACCTCTTCACCGTCGCGCTCGCAGACCAGCACCTTGCGCCCGTCGGCGACCTCGATGCGACGCGTGTGGTGGCCGGTCAGCACCTCGATGCCCTCGGCGCGGAAGCGCTTTTCGATCAGCTCGGCGACGTCGTCATCCTCGCGCGGCATCAGCCGGCGACGCTGCACCTGGGTGACCTGGGCACCGAGACGATGGAACGCCTGGGCGAGCTCGCAGCCGATCGGTCCGCCACCGAGCACCACCAGCCGGCCGGGATTCTCGCGCAGGTTCCAGACCGTGTCCGAGGTCAGGTAGTCGACCTTCTCGAGCCCCGGCAGGTCGGGCACCAGCGGCCGTGCGCCGGTCGCGACGACGATGTTGCGCGTGGTCAGCACGCGGCCGTCCACCTCGACCTCGTAGGGCGAGCGGAGGGTCGCCTCGCCCTGGATCACCTCGACGCCGAGGTCGGTGTAGCGCTCGACCGAGTCGTGCGGCGCGACCTTGCCGATCACCCGCTGCACCCGCTCCATGACCGCGGCGAAATCGACGCCGACCTCGCCCTGCTCCAGGCCGTAATCCGCTGCGCGCCGGCCGTAGGCGGCCATCTTCGCCGAACGGATCAGCGCCTTGCTGGGCACGCAGCCGGTGTTCAGGCAGTCGCCGCCCATCTGGTGCTTCTCGACCAGCGCCACCTTCGCCTTCACCGCGGCGGCGATGTAGGCCGAGACCAGGCCACCCGAGCCGGCACCGATCACGACCAGGTTGTAGTCGGTGTGCGCCGGCGGCGGGAAGCGCTTGAGCACCTGGCGGCGCTTGTAGATGGCGACCCCCTTGCGCGCCAGCAGCGGGAACAGGCCGAGCAGCACGAACGAGAAGATCAGCCCCGGCGACAGGATGCCCGACAGCGACTCGAGCTGGCCAAGCTGGCTGCCGGCGTTGACGTAGACCAGCGTTCCGGGAAGCATGCCGACCTGGCTGACCAGGAAGAACTGCAGCGTGCGGATCGGCGTCAGCCCCATCACCAGGTTGATGACGAAGAACGGGAACGCAGGGATCAGGCGCAGCGTGAACAGGTAGAACGGCCCGTCCTTCTCGACGCCCTCGTTGATCGCCCTGAGCTTGTCGCCGAAACGCTGCTGAACGCTGTCGCGCAACAGGAAACGCGCGACCAGGAACGCCAGCGTCGCGCCGATGGTGCTGGCGAACGACACCGCGACGGTGCCGACCGCAAGGCCGAATACCGCCCCACCGACCAGGGTCATGATCGCCGCGCCCGGAAGCGACAGCGCAGTCACCGCGATGTAGATCCCCATGTAGATCGCGACGGTCATGCCGCGGTTCGCGGCGTAGGCGTCGAGCAGTGCCTCGCGCTGCGACTTGGCGTACTCGAGGGTCAGGAAGCGGTCGAGGTCGAACAGGAAGAACAGCCCGACCAGCACGGCGATGACGACGAGCAGGGTCAACCGGGAGCGGAGGATCTTGGTCACGCTGAAGCTCTCCATGGACGGTCCTTGCGCGGACCGCCAGGCAACGACTCAGCCGCGGCGCCTGGCTGCAGACGCCGCGGCGGGAAGAATGGGATCAGTTATAGCTCAAGGATGCGGTGGCCCCGGATCAGAGCCACTGCACGGCCTTGCGTATGCGCTGCTCGACCGGCTCGAGCATTTCGGCATCGCTGGCGACCACCGCCAGGCTGCCCTCTCCGTACGGGGCGATGCGTCCCTCGAGGTCGGCGAAGCGCAACGTGCGGGCGGCTTCGACCGGGCGGTGCGGGATCACCAGCACGGTGACCTTGCCCTGCGGCGTGTCGACCACCAGGTGGGCACCCTTGATGCCGTTCTCCATGACGCAGCCGTTGGCGAAAGTGACGCCGTCGAGGTTGGCCACGACGCGCGCCCCCAACTGGCCGAACATCGCCTCGATGTCGCTGCGCGGCACCGGCATGCTGACCTTCGTCGCGAACGCCTCCTCGAGGGTGTGCTCGGCGACGAGCTGGTCGATCGGCATCAGCTCCGGGGTGCCGTCCTGGATGCCGCTGCGCAGCACGCCGACCACCAGCAGCACCGTCGCGGCGGCGGCGTAGGCGCCGACCCAGCCCGGGTTGCCGAACAGCCAGTCGCGCAGCCGCGCGACCGGGCCGTGCGCCGGGCTGTCGCCGTACTGCAGGCGATGGCGTGCGCGGATGCGCGCGGCCAGTCCGTCCGGGCAGTCGACGCGCAGCGACGCGCCGATCTCGCCATCGAAGGCGCGCAGCTCGGCCGCGGCCGGCCCACAGTCGGGGCAATCCCGCATGTGCTTGACGAACGCGGGCTCTTCGCAGTTCGGCTCGGCCCAGGCCCGCTGTTCGAATTCCTGGCAGTTCATGTTCTTGACCTCTTCACTCACTCTTCACGCTCACCGAGCATCTCGCGGAGCTTCTTGCGCGCGCGAAACAGGCGGGTCATCACCGCTCCCGACTTGATGCCGAGCTGGTCGGCAATCTCCTCGGTGCTGTAGCCGCCAATGACCTGCAGCACGAGCGGCTCGCGGTACTCCTCGGGCAGCTCCTCGAGTGCCCGGCGCAGGACAAACGCCTCGGTGCTGGTGTCGTACTCCGGGCGGGTCGCCTCGACCCGGTCGAAGTCTGGATCGTCCACCATGTCGAAGCGCTTGCGCTCGTACTGGCGGGCATTCTCACGGCGGACGATGGTGAACAACCAGCTCTTGGCTGCCTTGTCGTCCTGCAGGCTGTCGATCGCTTTCCAGGCTCGCATGAAGGTCTCCTGCGAGAGCTCCTCAGCCATGGTTCGATCACGACAAAGCCAGAAGGCGTAGCGGAATACGTCTTGTGAGTACTCACTGACAAGCCTGTTGAAACGCCCTCTCGCATCGTTCGAATCCTGCATCCATCAATCCCTGTGTAACGATGAGACCGTCCGTAGGTCCATGTTATTTCACAGACCCACGGTCGGCCACCGCCTTACCCGCGGCGCAGCACCGCCAACGGTGGCTGCCCCGCGACCCGCCAGGTGCCCGCGAGCCCGGCGAGCCCGACCACCGCCATGCCGGCCAGCGGCCCGAACAGCCACAGCAGCCCCCCACCCTGCCACGGCAGGTCGAACACCTCGCGCGCCAGCAGCCAGCCGATCCCGGATGCGGCCAGGGCGCCAAGCAACCCTGCCAGCGCACCGAGCAGCAGGAACTCGACGGCCAGCGCGCGCAGCAGCCCACTGCGGCGGGCGCCGAGAGTGCGCAGGAGCGACGCCTCGTAGCGACGCTGGTCGAGGGTCGCGTGGATCGCCGCGAACAGCACCGCGACACCGGCCAGCAGCGTGAAGCCGAACACGAACTCGATCGCCAGCGTGACGCGGTCGACGATGCGCCGCACGTGGCCGAGCAGCGCGTCGACGTCGATCACCGTCACGCTCGGGAAGCTGCGGACCAGGTCGCCGAGCCCGGCACGCGCCGCCGCCGGCAGGTGGAAGCTGGTGATGTGGGTCGCCGGGAACCCCTCCAGCACCTCCGGGGGGAGCAGCACGAAGAAGTTGACGCGGAACGAGTCCCAGGCCACCTCGCGCAGACTGGTCACGGTCACCTCGAACTCGCGCTCGGCGACGCGGTAGCGCAGGCGGTCGCCGAGCCCGATGCCGAGGGTTTCGGCCAGGCCCTGCTCGACCGAGGCGACGGCACCCGGAGCCTGCTCCGACCACCACGTCCCGGCGACGATGCGGTTGCTCTCGGGGACCTGGTCGACGTATGACAGGTTGAACTCGCGTGTCGCCAGGCGCCGGGCGCGTGGGGTCGGGTAGTCGTTGGCGTCGATGGGCGCGCCGTTGTGTGCGACCAGCCGGCCCCGAACCATCGGGTAGAGCGCTGGCGTGTCGCCAGTCAGCGCCTCGATTCGCGTCGCCAGTGCGCCGACTTCGTCCGGTTGCACGTTGACCAGGAACAGGTTCGGCGCTCCGGGCGGGATCTTCGCGCGCCAGGCGTCGAGCAGGTCGACACGTACCACGGTCAACAGCAGCAGCACCGTCAGTGCCAGGCCAAAAGCGAGCAGCTGGGCGACGCTGCCGCGCGCGCGGCGCGCCAGGTTCAGCAGTCCGAAACGCCACGCCAGGCCGCTTCGTCGGCGCAACCGGCGCAGCGCCAGGACCAGCAGCCCCGCGGCCGCGGTCAGGGCGAGGAGCGTGACGAGCACACCGGCCAGGACCCAGCCGGTGAGCACCGCGTCACGACTCAGCCACAGCATCAGAGCGACCATCGCGCCCCCGCCGGCCATGTAGACCGCGACCCCCGGCAGCGGGGGCAGGCCCAGGTCGCGGCGCAGCACCCGCAGCGGCGAGACCCGTCCGAGGCGCAACAAGGGGGGCAGCGCGAACCCGAGCAGCGTGGCCAGCGCAACGCCGAGGCCGACCAGCGCTGGCGCCAGCGACGGCGGGGGCAGCTGCCCCCCCATCAGCCCGGCCACCAGGCCGCCGATCAGCGCCTGACCTGCATAGCCGGCGACACAGCCGAGCAGCCCGGCGAGCACGCCGAGCAGCATCAGCTCGCTGGCGTAGGCGAGCAGCACGAAGCGCCGCGTGGCGCCGAGACAACGCAGCACCGCGCTGCCGTCGGCCTGGCGGGCAGCGTGGCGCTGCGCAGCCATCGCGACGGCGACCCCGGCGAGCAGCACGCTGACGAGCGCCGCGAGGTTCAGGAACGCGCCGGCCCGCTCCAGTGCGCTGCGCAGTTCCGGACGTGCCTGCTCGATGCCCTCGATCTCGTAGTCGACGCCGAGGCGGGGCTGCAGCCAGCGGGTGAAACCGGCCAGGGACGTGGGCTCGCCAGCCAGCAGAAGGTGGTGATGGACGCGGCTCGCAGGCAGCACCAGGCCGGTGCCGGCGAGGTCCTGCCAGCCGATGAGCACGCGTGGGCCGATGCTGAAGACGTTCATGCCGCGATCCGGCTCGAAGGTCAGCACCCGCGAGATCGTCAACTCGCTCACGCCCAGGCCAATGCGATCGCCGACCTCGAGGTCCATCAGGTGCAGCAGGCGCACGTCGACCCAGACGCTGCCCGGCTCCGGCAGCCCGGTCTCGACGCGCTCGTCGCCATCCGGGGCCGGCGCGCTGCGCAGCCTGCCGCGCAACGGGTAGCCCGAATCCGCCGCCTTCAGTTCGACCAGCTGGGTGCGCTCGCCGACCACCGCGACGCTGCGCAGGCTGACGGTGCGTGCGCTTTCGAGACCGCGCCGCGTGGCCTCGTTGCGCCATTCGGCGGGCGTCTCGCGGCTCGATTCGACCAGCAGGTCGGCCGCCAGCACCTCGGCGGCCTGCCCGGCCAGCGCGCGTTCGACGCGATCGGTGAACAGGCCCACGGTGCTGACCGCACCGGCGGCGATTGCCAGGGCCAGCGCGAGCACGTGCAGCTCACCGGCACGCAGGTCGCGCAGCAGCGCACGCCAGGCGAAGCGCAACGCGGCGTTCACTCGACCACGCGCCCCTCGTCCAGCGCCAGCGTGCGTGCGCAGCGCGCCGCCAGCGCGTGATCGTGGGTGACCAGCACCAGCGTGGTGCCGAACTCGCGGTTGAGGTCGAACAGCAGGTCGCCGACCGTGGCGCCGGTGCGCTGGTCGAGGTTGCCGGTCGGCTCGTCGGCGAACAGGATGCGCGGTCCCGGGGCGAACGCACGTGCCAGCGCCACGCGCTGCTGTTCCCCACCGGAGAGCTGGTGCGGGTAATGCGCGCCACGCTGCGCGAGGCCGACCCGCGCCAGCACCTCGTCGGCGCGGTCGCCGGCCGCGTCGCTGCCGGCCAGTTCGAGCGGCAGCATGACGTTCTCCCGCGCGGTCAGGTTGCTGAGCAGCTGGAACGACTGGAACACGAAACCGACCCGGCCGGCGCGCAGTCCCGCCCGCCCGTCCTCGTCGAGCGTCGCCAGGTCGTGTCCATCGAGCCACACCTGCCCTTCACTTGGCAGGTCGAGCCCGGCCAGCAGTCCGAGCAGCGTCGACTTGCCGGCGCCCGACGGGCCGACCACCGCGAGACTCTCGCCCGCCGCAACCTGCAGGTCGACGCCGTCGAGCAGTTGCAACATCCCTTCCGGGGCCGCAACCCGTTTGCTAACCTTCCGGGCCTCGATTGCCTTGGCTTCTGCCGTGCGCACTGTTCTCGCCAGCCTCCTGTTGCTCTGCCTGTGTCAGGCGTCCGCGTCCGCGACGCCCACGCTGCTGATGGTCGGCGACAGCCTCGGCGCCGCCTACGGTCTCGACCCGGCGCAGGGCTGGGTCGCGCTGCTCGGCAAGCGCCTGGCGGCCAGTGGCCACCCCCACCGGGTCGTCAACGCCAGCATCAGCGGCGACACCACCGCCGGTGGCCTGCGCCGGCTGCCAGCGCTGCTCGATACCCACCGTCCGGCGGTGGTGCTGATCGAGCTCGGTGGCAACGACGGCCTGCGCGGCCTGCCGCTCGCGACCATACGTACCAACCTGGCCGAGATGGTCCGCCTGGCCCGCACCGTCGCACCGACAGTGGTGCTGGTCGGGGTGCGCATGCCGCCGAACTACGGGCCACGCTACGCCGATGGCTTCGCCGCCGTCTACCGCGAGGTGGCGGCGGAGGGTGGCGCGACGCTGGTCCCGGCCCTGCTCGCCGGGGTCGGCGAACGCTATGACCTGATGCAGCCCGATGGCATCCATCCCACGGCCGAGGCCCAGCCCCTGATCGTCGACAACGTCTGGTCGGCGCTGGTTCCGCTGCTCGGTGCCGGCGGCTGAGCCGCCTCAGGCGCGCAGCAGGCGGCTGCCCTTGCGGAAGCGTGCCTTGAGGAACGCCATCTGGTCGGCGAGGATGCGCCGGTTCGACAGCACCAGGTACTCGGCATAGTTGGGCACGAACGGCACCGCAAGCAGCGGCATGCCGGCCTCCTCGGGCGTGCGCCCCCCCTTGCGCGTGTTGCAGGCACGGCATGCCGACAACACGTTGGACCAGCCGTCGCGCCCGCCCTGCGACAGGGGGGTGACGTGATCCCGGGTCAGCATCGCCTCGCTGAACTCGCCACCGCAGTAGAGGCAGAGATGGCCGTCGCGCAGAAACAGCGCGCGGTTGCTCAGCGGCGGCACCTTGCGCCGCCGTGCCTCGCGGCGCACCCGGCCACGGGTCGCGACGATGGAGTGGATCTCGAGCACGCTGCGCCGGCCGCTGGCCCGACAGGTGCCGCCGTGCAGGCGCAGGGTCTGCTCACCGGCGGTCCAGGCCACCTTGCCCAGGCTGTAGAGGATGGCGGCCTGCTGCCAGGTGAGCCACGCAGCGGGCTGGCCGGTGTGGTCGAGACGCAGCACCTTGACCCGGCCCGGCAGGCCGGGGGTGCCAAACGTCGCTACGGGACCGTCGTCCATGGCCCGCTATCTTACGCAAACCGCCGTTACGGTACAGCCTGCCTACTGGCCACCGAAAACCCGTTGCAGCAGGTCGCTGGTGCGCGCCAGCGGGTCCTCCCGGATGCGCTTCTCCTCGCGGGCGAGCAGCAGAAACAGCCCGTCGATGGCCTCGCCCGTCACGTAGCTGTCGATATCCAGCGACTTGGGATCGAACAGCTGCGCCGCCATGCCGGCCTGGCCGAGCATCGACTTGTAGGCCTGGGTCACTCCAACGTTCGCCGTCGCCTGCTTGACGATGGGCAGGAATCGCTCGGCCAGCTGCGTCTCGTTGCGGTCGCGGAAATAGCGCGTGGCGGCATCGTCGGGGCCGTCGAGGATGCCCATCGCGTCATCGATGCTCATGTCGCGAACGGTCCCCACCAGCAGGTCGAGCGCCTCCGGCACGGCCTCCTCGGCGGCGCGGTTGAGGCTGGTCTCGAAGGCGTCGACGTAGCTGCCCATGCCGAACGAGCGCATCCCCTTGCCGATCGATTCCAGCGGACCCGGCAGTGGGATGCTTACGTCGGGGTGCTTGAGGAAGCCATCCGGGCGCCCGAGCTCTGCGACGACGATCTCGCTGCCCTTGACCAGCGCCTCCCTGAGCCCCGCGACCACCTCGGACTGACCGAGTGAGGAGGTCCCGGGCTGCTGCGCCGTGCCGCCGAGCCCCTTGAGGAGCGAGCTGCCGAGGTCACCCAGGCTCGCGGCCTGGGAGAAGAACGGCGTGCCGAGCAGGAGTGCCATCAGGCAGATGGGTGCACGCATCTTGCGAACCCTGGTTTTCATGAATTCTCCTCGACGTCGTCGGTATCGAACTGGCCGGAGACCCGCCGGCGGATGTGCGACCACGACATGCCGACCGCGAGCACGCAGGCGAACACGAACAGCACCACCCAGGTGATCGCCTCGACGCTGTCGAGTGGCAGGATGCCGACGTCGACGATCAGCCAGATCAGCACACCGAAGAAGCCGATCGCGAGACTGATGCCGAAGATGCCCAGCGAGCGGGCCGTGGCGCGGATGAACATCGTGTAGCCGATCACCAGGACGATGCCGGCGATCGCCTTGAACGGATCGAACTCGGGCAGCGGCACGATCGCCCAGTGGACGTAGGACCAGCCCGAGGGGTTGTAGGTCGCGAACACCAGCAGCAGGGCGATGGCGAAGCGGATGGCGACGCTTGCGGCGTCGAACTCGTGGCGTTTCCTCGGCATTGGGCGGTTCCAGGAGCGACGAAAGGTGCCGCCGAGTATAGCCACCACGGTCCGGCACCTGTGCCTCTAAAAATTCGTTATGGGGGCCATAAACCTTGCAACTAGGTGCCGAAATTGGCTAAAATCCGGCCTCTTTGACGGGGCCGTCTCGCGCCCCGACCTCCGGCGTCGGAGACCGGCGCCCCAGCCAAGAGGACGTCCATGATGAAGGTATCGGTACTCGGCGCGGCCGGCGGCATCGGCCAGCCCCTGTCACTGCTGTTGAAGAACCAGCTGCCCGCGGGCTCGCACCTGGCGCTGTACGACGTCGCCCCGGTGGTGCCGGGCGTGGCCGTCGACCTGAGCCACATCCCGACCCCGGTCAAGGTGACCGGCCACGCGGCCGACGACCTCGAGGCGGCGGTTGCCGACGCCGACATCATCGTCATCCCCGCCGGTGTGCCGCGCAAGCCCGGCATGACCCGGGACGACCTGTTCAACGTCAACGCCGGCATCGTGCAGAAGCTGGTCGAGACCGGTGCCAAGGCGGCGCCGAACGCCTGCTACGCGATCATCACCAACCCGGTCAACTCGACCGTGCCGATCGCCGCCGAGACCCTGAAGAAGGCCGGCGTCTACGACCCGCGCCGCGTGTTCGGCGTGACCATGCTCGACGTGATCCGCTCCAACACCTTCGTCGGCGAGCTCAAGGGCATCAACCCCGACGACGTCGACGTGACCGTGATCGGCGGCCACAGCGGCAACACCATCCTGCCGCTGCTCTCCCAGCAGCAGGTGGCGTTCACCGACGCCGAGCTCGACATGCTGGTGCCGAAGATCCAGAACGCCGGCACCGAGGTGGTCGAGGCCAAGGCCGGTGGTGGCTCGGCCACGCTGTCGATGGCCGATGCCGGTGCCCGCTTCACGCTGGCGCTGGCGCGCGGCCTGGCCGGCGACATGAACGTCGAGTGCTGCTTCGTCGCGGTCGAGAACGGCCCGGCCGACTACTTCGCGCAGCCGGTGCGCCTCGGCCCGAACGGCGTCGAGGAGATCCTCTCCTACGGCACCCTGAGCGACCGCGAGCAGGGCCTCATGGAGGCGATGCTCGACGAGCTCAAGGGCAACATCTCCAAGGGCGTCGCCTTCGTCGACGGCTGATGCCGGTCGCCGGTCGACCACGGGCCCGGGCGCCGCGAGGTGCCCGGGCCTTTTTCGTTCACGGGGGCTAGCGTGGGCAAGAAGCTGCCGGTGACCCGTGCGATCCACGTCCTGCGCGCCGCCGGCGTCGCGTTCACCGAGCACCCCTACGACTACGTCGACGGCGGCGGCACCGCGCGCTTCGCCGAGCAGGCCTGCGTCGACGAACACGCGGTGATCAAGACCCTGGTCATGGCCGACGACACGGGCCGCGGGCTGCTGGTGCTGATGCATGGCGACCGCGAGGTGTCGACCAAGGCGCTGGCACGCGAGCTCGGCGTGAAGTCGGTGGAACCGGTCGACCCGGACACGGCACTGCGGCTGACCGGCTACCAGGTCGGCGGCATCAGCCCCTTCGGCACGCGCAGGCCTTTGCCGGTCTGCATGCAGGCATCGATCGCCACGCTGCCACGCCTCTACATCAACGCCGGGCGGCGTGGGCTGCTGGTCGGTGTCGAACCGGCCGCGCTGGTGAGCCTGCTGAACCCGACCCTGGTCGACGCCGCGCGCTGACGCTCAGGGGCCGGCGACCGGCCCACGGCACGCCTGCGCCTCACCGACCAGGCCGCGCCCCTCGAGCACCTCGGCGAGCTCGGCGCGCTGCTCGGCGTCGAGCCGGGTCAGTGCCGCGCGGTGCTCGACCCAGCTGCCGTCGATGGCGGCGAAGTAGAGCAGTCGTTGCGCCAGCACCGGGTCCTCCGGCGTCAGCAGTCGCGCACGCTCGCACTGCTCGATCGCCTCGGCGTAGCGCTCGCTCTCGCCCAGCACCAGTGCCAGCGCACCGAGCCAGGCGACGTTGCCCGGTTCCTGCTCGAGCAGCCGGTGATAACAGCGTTCGGCCTCGCGGAAGCGGCCCTGGCCGTGCAGGGTGTTGGCGAGGTTGGCGCCGGCCAGGTGGTAGTCGGGATCGACCTCGAGCGCCGCCTCGAAACAGGCGATGGCACGCTGCGCATCGCCGCGGGCGAGCAGTGCGTTGCCGAGGTCGTTGTGCGCCTCGACCAGCTCCGGATCGAGGCGCAACGCCACCTCGAACGCGGCGACCGCCCCTTCGAGGTCGGCGTTGCCCTGGCGCGCCTTGCCCAGGCTGATGTGGTACTGGGCGATCTCGGGTCGCAGCGCGACGGCGCGATCGATCGATGCCACGGCGCCCTCGGTGTCTCCCACCTGCAGCCGTGCCAGGCCGAGCAGGTTGTGGGCGTCGGCGTGATCGGGATCGATCTCGATCGCGGTCGCGTAGCAGCGCCCGGCCGGGACCAGCTCTCCAGCCTGGTGGTGCTCCAGCCCCTGCTCGACCAGCGCCTGGGCCGGGCCGACGTCGTCCTGTTCGCTCATGCTGCCTCCGGGTTGGGCGTGGTGGTCAGTCGCGGCGCAGGCTGTCGCTGACCGCGATCGGCGTAGGGTACCTGCGCACGACGTAGATCGACGAGAGCGCGAAGCTCAGCAGCACCGCGAGCTGGATCAGGTAGTTGGCGCGCTCGCCGATCAGGCCGGAGCCGGCCGCGGCCAGTGCGATCAGCAACGAGAACTCGCTGATCTGCGCCAGGCGCACGCCGACCTCGCGCGAGCGCCGCTCGGTCTCTCCGGTACGCACCAGCAGCACGCGGAACACGCCGGGCTTGACCGCCAGGCTGAGCACCGCCAGCAGCAGCGCCGGCCAGAACACCGTGCCGATCGCCGGCAGCGCGAAGCCGGCGCCGAGCGAGAAGAAGAACATCACCAGGAAGAAATCGCGCAGCGGGCGCAGGCTGTCGGCGATGAACATCGCGATGGGGCTGGTCGCCATCGCGACGCCGGCGATGAACGCACCGATCTCGTGCGACAGGCCGAACATCCCGGCCAGCTCGGCGAACCCCAGGCACCAGCCGATCGCGAGCAGGAACACGTACTCCTGGATGGTGTCGAAGCGGGCGATCAGCGGGAAGAGCACGTAACGGTCGCCGTAGAAGGCCACCGCGGCGAGCAGCGGCAGGCCGAGGCCGGCCAGCATCAGCTCGCCGATCGGCAGACTGCCGCCCTGCACCAGCATCAGGATCAGGATCGCGATCAGGTCCTGCAGCAGCAGGATCGATATGATGATTTCGCCGATGTGCTGGTGATGCAGCATGGTCGTCGGCAGCAGCTTCAGGCCGATGATGGTGCTCGAGAACATCATCGCCGCGCCGATCACCAGCGCCTCGACCAGGCCGAATCCGAACGCCAGCGCGACCGCGACGCCGATCAGCCCGAACAGCATGGAACTGGCCAGGGTCACCAGGCTCGCCTTGCCGAACATGTGCAGCAGATCCTGCGGCTTCAGGTTCAGGCCGAGCAGGAACAGCAGGAAGATGATGCCGATCTGGGCGATGTCCTGGATGGTCTCGGGATCGTCCACCAGGCCGAGGCCCCAGGGCCCCGCGACCACGCCGAGCAGGATGTAGGCGAGCGGCAGCGCCTGGCGCGCGAACATCGCCACGGTGGCGAACAGCGCCGCCCCGGTGAAGATCAGGAAGGTGGCGAAGAACAGCGAGTTGTCTTCCATCAATCCTTCCCGTCGCGGTGGACTGCTACGCTTGCCCGCGGACCCCGCCCGAAAGACCGGCGGAACCAAGCAGCGGATGAGGGATCGAACGGCAGGCGCATGAAGGAAGCACTCGAAGAGGTTACGCGGCGGGCCGGGGAGATCGTGCTCGGCAAGCGGCACACGATCCGGCTGGCGCTGGCCTGCCTGATCGCGCGCGGCCACCTGCTGATCGAGGATCTGCCCGGCGTCGGCAAGACCACGCTGGCCCACGTCCTCGCCCAGCTGCTCGGCCTGCGCTTCAACCGGATCCAGTTTACCAGCGATCTTTTGCCGGCCGACATCCTCGGCGTGGCCGTCTACGAACGGTCCACCGGCGAGTTCCGCTTCCACCCGGGGCCGGTCTTCGCCCAGGTGGTGCTGGCCGACGAGATCAACCGCGCCACGCCGAAGGCGCAGAGCGCGCTGCTCGAGGCGATGGAGGAGCGCCAGGTCACCGTCGAGGGCGACACCCGGGCCCTGCCCCAGCCGTTCTTCGTCATCGCCACGCAGAACCCGCTGCAGCAGGTCGGCACCTTCCCGCTGCCCGAGTCGCAGCTCGACCGGTTCCTGATGCGCCTGGAGATGGGCTACCCCGACAGCGCCGCCGAGCGCGAACTGCTGCGCGGCGCCGACCGACGCGACCTGCTGGTCGACCTGCAGCCGGCGCTCGAAGCGGAAACGCTGCTGGCGATGCAGCAGGCGGTGCCCGGGGTGCACGTCGCCGAGCCGCTGCTCGACTACGTCCAGGCGGTGCTCGACAAGACCCGCCGCGGTGGTCTCTACCGCAGCGGCCTCTCCCCGCGTGCCGGCCTGGCGCTGCTGCGCGGGGCGCAGGCCTGGGCCACCCTCGAGGGCCGCGACCACGTGCTGCCCGAGGACATCCAGACCGTGCTCCCGGCGGTGGTCGGCCACCGCCTGCACCCGGCCGACGACGCCCGCGGCACGACACCGGCCGAGCTTGCCGACACCCTGCTCCAGGCCGTCGCGATCCCCTGAACGGAGCGTATCGATGCGACTGGCCGAGCGCCTGGTCCGGACCCTGAAGCTCGAGCGCTTCCTGGTCGGCGAGGGTCCGCAGCCAGGCCCCGTCGAACTGCATCGTCGCCGTGTCTACATCCTGCCGTCGCGCACCGGGCTCGGCTTCGCGCTGCTGCTGGCACTGCTGCTGCTCGGCTCGACCAACTACGGCAACAGCCTCGGCTTCATGCTGACCTTCCTGCTGTTCGGCATGGCCTGGGCGGCGATGCATCACACCTACCGCAACCTGGTCAGACTGCGCGTGCAGGCCGGTCCGGCGGCGCCGGTCTTCGCCGGCACGCCGGCGCACTTCGTTATCGACCTCGAGGAGACCGGCGGGACGCCGCGCCGTGCGCTGCGCGTCCAGCTGCCGGACGGCGCGCCGGTCAGCGTCGACGTGGCCGGCCGCGACCGCGCGATCCTGACCCGCCCGACCAGCCGCCGCGGCTGGCTCCAGCTCGGC
>JAACFL010000157.1 GCA_009937385.1 Gammaproteobacteria bacterium
GCCACGAAAATGGCTAGCGAGTTTGGACTCCCGGTATCGCCCTGCACCCTGACTTTGCGCCAGTTCAGAAGACTTGCGTCCGGATGCAAGATCCACTCGACGACGCCGGCCAAGGCATGTAGCGACAGTGCAACAAGCACCAGGAATGTCAGCTGGGAGAGGCTGATCCAGCGTCGCTCGAGCAGCAGCAGGATGCCCAGGCCCACACCGAGCATCCTCAGGATCAGCTTCACCAGTTCGTCCCACGGCGTCGCGGTCTCGACCTGCATCAGGTGTTGGCCGACCGTTGCGATGATCACCGGCACCATCCACAACGCGGTGTAGAACAGGTAGGCCCTGAGCGATGGCGCAGACCACTCCGCGCGTTTCGCGGTCAACAGCATACCCACCAGCAGGATGCCGACGACCGGGACGCCGGACCACTTCGGCGGAATGCTGACCAGGAACACGAACAGCAGTGCCAGAACGACGACGTCACGCCGCGTCATGTCCACTGGGAAAAGCGTGCGCAGTGACGAACTCATCAAAGGATGATTTAGCGCCAGGCTTCCGGCAGCACCACGTCCTCCTTACCGGGAACGTTAGGGCGATCCAGCGGGTGGGGAAACGTCAGTACCCGGTCGCCGGGCCTGACCCGGTCGTTGCGTAACAGCGTGATCTCGAGATTCACGGGAATCTCGATCCCGGCGTGGCGGTAGACCTGACGGTGGTTGTTGGGATGCGCATGGGCGACGGTGAACTCATTGGCCAGCTTGCGGAAGATGCCTAGCATCAGGTTCAGCGAACGCCGGGCGAACATCTGCTGCAAGGCGTGAAACTCGATGACGATGATGCGAAACCGGCGCAGCAGCTCCGGCGCGGCATCGACCAGCACCGGGTATTCGCTGCTCTCGATGTCCATCTGCAACAGCAGGTCCCCTTCGGGACCGACCTTGCTGTCGACCCAGTCCTCGAGTCGGATGTAGACGTCGTCGTTGACCACGCCAAGGTACTTCTTGTCGAACTCCATCATCTCGCTCACCTGGGGCGGCTCATCGACGCTGTAGTCGGCAAGGTAAGAGTGGATGCCGTACCTCGCCGCAAGCATCTCCTCAAAGTCAGCGGTCGTCGAGACCCCGGGTGAAAAGCAGCCCACGACGCCCTCGAGGTCGTCCGGCACCAGGTAGCCACCGTCGCCCTCACCGCCGATGCGGATCAACTCATGCCCCACGTCACGAGGTTTGAGCAGGTCGATGACCTCGAGAATCTCTTCCCTGGGCGGCACACGGTCGTAGGTGTACCCGGCACCGAGCAATAACTGCCTGATGAAACTCATTTCACTCCCCGTGACGACCCAGCATGCCACCCACTCCACCGTCCACTTGCGAAACAGGCACCATGCAAACCTTCTCGTACAGTTCCAGCGTCGACGCGACCATCCTTGCGAGCGTCCAGTCCACCGGCAACTCGACCTGTGGCATGTGGCCATCCACCAGGGACCGCGCACGATCCGCCAAGGCCTCGATGTCACCCGGCCCCACCACGCCCTCCGGGTAGAACCGCCGCAGGATCTCTTCGACCCCGCCACTCGCATAGCCGATCACCGGCGTGCCGATCGCCAGGGCCTCCGCCACCGTGCGGCCGAAAGACTCCGCCTGCGTCGACAAAGAGAGCACGGCTTCGGAGATCGCGTAGATCTCACGCATGTCGTCGCGGTGCCCGGCGAATGTGACGTCCTCCTCCAGCCCCAGCGCGCTCACCTGTGCGCGCAACTCCGCGGCGTACGCCTCCTTGCCGGCCTGCGCCTCACCGACGATCAGCCCGTGCACCTCGTGGCCTTCGCGACGCAGCGTGGCGATCAGCCCGAGGAAGTCCGCGTGCCCCTTCAGCCGGGTCAGGCGACCGGGAAGCGTCAGCACACGCTTCCCGTCGAGCTGGGGAAACTCTGCCTGCCAGGCCGAAAGCCAGTCGGCCGACGGCTTGAAACCGCGCGGAAACTGCTCCGGGTCGATGCCGCGATGAATCACCTCGACCTGCTCGGGGTCGACGTCCGGGTAATTCTGGAGCACGTAGTCGCGGATCGCCTCCGACACCGCGATCACCCGTTCGCCACGGGTCATGATCGCGCTGTAGCGACTCACCGAGTAGAAGCCGTGCACGGTGGTCACCAGTTTCGGACGGGTCGCGGGATCCATGCCACGCCACGCGAGGTAGCCGACCCAGGCCGGCAGGCGCGAGCGCAGATGGAGCACGTCGACCCGCTCGTCGGCCAGCAGGCGACGCAGCTTCGGGATCCAGCGCAGCGTGGTCAGCCGCTTGCGGCCGACGTCCCAGGCGACATGCTCGCTGCCCTCGGCGACGAGCTGGTCGACCATGCGCCCCCCGGCCGAGATGACGATCGAGCGATGGCCCGCGGCGACCAGACCACGGCCGATCTCGAGCGTGCCGCGCTCGACGCCGCCGGACTCGAGCGCCGGCAGCATCTGCACCACGGTCAGGCGGCGGGCCACCAGCGCTCCAGGATCAGTCGCGCACAGCGCGCCGCCTCGTCGAAGCCCTGGCGCGGCGGCGGCAGTTCGCCCCCTTCGCACCAGCGGGCGTGGGTCGTGACCCAGCCGTCGGCAAGCAGCCGGTCGAGACCGCGCAGCACCCTCCCGGTCCCGCCGCGCGGCGGCAGGGCCAGCAGGCCGACCCGCGCACCTCCGGTCAGCGCCTCGTAGACCATCGATACGCTGTCCTCGCTGACCCAGGCCACCTCCGCCGTGGTGAGGCGTTGGGCGAGCCAGCCCGGCGGCGTCGCCTCGCCCGGCAGCACCTCGAGCTTGTCGAGTCCCAGCGCGGCGACCTGGGCCGGGAAACTCGCCGGCGTGCGCCGCGACGTGGTCAGCGTCCACGCGCGCTGCGGTTCACGGGCGACGATCGCCCTGACCTGCGCCAGCAGGTCGTCGGCATCCCAGTCGTGGTGGCGCGACGGGCCGCCGACCAGCAGCAGGCCGGTGCCGTCGCGTTCGGTAGGCCCCGGCTGGACGGCGTTGACCACGCCGTGGGTCAGCTCGACATGTTCGCCGGGACGCACGCCGTCGTGCTCCGGGACCAGGCACAGGTCGAACCAGGAGAGCGGCAGGCTCGGACGCATCAGCACCACGCTGCGCCCACCGTGACGACGGCGTGCCAGCAGCAACGGCAGGTGGGTGGCGTGACCGGCCGCGAGCAGCAGGTCGGGTGGCAGGAGTCCGGCGCAGGGGTCGGCACCGAACAGCAGCCGGCGCAGCGGCGGCACGGCGATCTCGATCACCGCCAGGTCGACGTCGCGGGCCAGCGCGGCGACCAGCCCACGCACCTGGCTGTCGTGCCCGGGCCGACTGTCGCGCAGCCACCAGGCGGTGAGCGTCTGGCGGCTCATCGCGGGGTCGTACGTGCCGACGGGCTCAGTCCTTCAGGACGTATTCGGCGCCGCAGTAGGGGCAGGTCGCCCGCCCCTCCGCCTTGACCGGCAGGTAGACGCGCGGGTGGGAGTTCCAGATGCTCATGCCCGGCATCGGGCAGTGCAGCGGCAGGTCGGCGCGGGTGATCTCGTAACGCGGCGCGTCGTTCGGGGTCGTGCCTTCGTCCTGTTTGGTCGGGTTGGCTTCCACGTGTGTCTCTCCAGGTTGCGTGGGACCGTTACCGGTCGCTCCGGTCAGGGCTCCATCAGTTTCTGCCAGATCGCGTGCACGCCGTCACGCAGGTCGGCGAACTCGTCCGCGGCGACCAGCGCCGGGCCATCCTGCAGCGCACAGCGGTGACCCGCGGCGCGGAAGGCGCGGTAGGCATCGCCAAGCAGGGTCGCGTCCGCGGATGGCAGCAGCCCTTCGCGTTCGAGGGTCTCGAGCAGCCGGATGTTGTCGCTCCAGGCCAGCAGCGCCGGGTGGTCGTGCGCCCACGCCAGGGCGGCGTATTGCACCATAAATTCGATATCCGCGATACCGCCGGCCTCCTGCTTGAGGTCGAAGCGGCCCGGTTCCGACTTCACGAGCTGCTCGCGCATGCGCTGCCGCATGTCGCGCACCTCGGTGCGCAGTGCGTCGCCGTCACGCGGCTCGCCGAGCACCGCGGCACGGATCTGCGAGAATCCCTCGGCGACCGCCGGGCTCCCGGCCACCGGCCGCGCGCGCACCAGCGCCTGCTTCTCCCAGGTCCACGCCTCTTCGCGCTGGTAGGCCACGAACGCTTCCAGGCTGCTGACCATCAGGCCCGAGGCGCCGCTCGGCCGCAGGCGGGTGTCGACCGGGTAGAGCTCGCCGCTGGCGGTCAGCGTGGTCAGGATGTGGATGATGCGCTGCGCGACGCGGGCCATGAACACCGCGTTGTCGAGCTGCCTGTCGCCATCGGTGAACTGCGCCTCGCCCTCGCTGTCGTGCAGGAAGACGATGTCGAGATCGGAGACGTAGCCGAGCTCGATGCCGCCGAGCTTGCCGTAGGCGACGATGCCGAAGCCGGCCTCCCGCGTCACGCCGTCAACGGTGCAGCGTGGGATGCCATGACGCGCCACCATCGCGTCCCATGCCAGGCGGTAGACCGCGCCGAGCACGGTTTCGGCGATCCAGGTCAGGTGGTCGCTGACCACCATCAGCGGGATCGCGTCGACGACGTCGGCGGCAGCGACACGCAGCACGTTGGCGCGCTTGAAGTGGCGCAGCGCCTCCATCTGCTGCTCCAGGTCGCCGCCGTCGACCGCCGCGATCCGGGTGGCCAGCTCCGCCTCGAGACCGGCCCGGTCGGGCGGACGGTAAAGCGTGCGCGGGTCGAGCAGTTCGTCGAGCAGCAGCGGGTACTGGGTCAGGCGCAGCCCGATCCAGACGCTGGCCGAGACCAGGCGCACCAGCTGCGACAGCGCCATCGGGTTCTCGACCAGCAGCGCGATGTAGGCGCTGCGCCGCGAGATCGTCTCGAGCAGCGGCACCAGCCGGCGCAGGGTTTCGGTCGGCGCCTCGGTCCCGGCAATCGCGGTCAGCAGCAACGGCATCAGGCGTGCGAGCCGCTTCTGGCCCACCGCCGACTGGGCGCGGCAGGCACGCGACTCGTGCAGCCCATGCAGCAGCCCGCGGGCTGAGGGCGCGTCGTCGAAGCCGGCCGCTTCCAGCGCGGTCTCGACCGCCGCATCGTCGAATGCGGCCTGCCAGACGCCGGCCAGGCCCATGGTCTCCTCGACCTCCTCGGCTTCCGCCTGCGGCAGTGCGAACAGCTGCTCGTAGTTGCCGCGCACCCGTTTGCGATGGCGGTCGAGGTCGGCCAGGAAGCCCTCCCACTCCGGGTAGCCCATGGCGACGGCGAGGCCCAGCCGCTCGGTGGCATCCTGCGGCAGCTCGTGGGTCTGGCGATCGTCGGCCTCCTGCAGGCGGTTCTCGACCCGGCGCAGGAACAGGTAGGCCTCGCGCAGCTCGCGCGCCGCGTGCTCCGGCAGCTGGCCCAGCTCGGCGAGCGCCGCCAGCACGTCGAGGATGCCGCGCTGGCGCAGCTTCGGCTCGCGGCCGCCGTGGACCAGCTGGAACGCCTGGCCGACGAATTCCACCTCGCGGATGCCACCCGGCCCGAGCTTGACGTTCTGCTCCATGCCCTTGCGGCTGACCTCGGCGTTGATCATCGCCTTCATCTCGCGCAACGACTCGAACACCCCGAAGTCGACATAGCGGCGGAACACGAACGGGCGCA